>JBASLQ010000034.1:0-3303 GCA_049656425.1 Sedimentibacter sp. | reverse complement strand
GATGAAGATATGCTTAACAAGTTCTTTAACGGCGAAGAATTTACAGATGCAGAAATACATACAGGATTGAGAAGAGCAGTTCTTGTTGGAGAATTAGTGCCTGTAGTAATCGGTACAGCAACCAATGCCTTAGGGTTAAAATTGTTAATGGATATGATAGTTGAATATTTGCCAAGTGCAGAAGATTTAAAAGAAGTAAAAGGAATGAATGACAGTAAAGAAGAAACCAGAAAAGTAGATTCTAAAGAACATATGTCTGCTTTAGTTTTCAAAACAATAGTAGACCCATTTGTAGGTAAAATTACTTTATTCAAAGTTTTATCAGGAACATTGAAAAAAGATATGGATATTTACAATGCAAATAACAGAGAAACTGAAAGAATAGGAAATATTTTCTTTATTAGAGGAAAGGACCAGGTTGAAGCTTCAGAAATATCAGCAGGTGATATTGGTGCCACCTCTAAATTGCAACACTTTAAAACAGGTGATACTATTTCGTTAAAAACAAACCCAATAGTATATGAGGGAATTGACTTCCCTAAACCATGCTATTTTATGGCAGTAAGTGCTAAATCAAAAGATAATGATGAAAAAGTAGGTAATGGCCTTCATAAATTAAATGAAGAAGATCCGACCTTTGCAATAGAAAGAAATGCAGAAACAAAAGAACAAATAATAGGAGGTCAGGGTAATATTCAATTATCTGTTATAGCAAGTAAACTGAAAAATAACTTTAAAGTTGAAGTTGACCTTACTGCTCCTAAAGTTGCTTACAGAGAAACTATAAGAGGCAAATCTGATGTACAAGGCAAGCATAAGAAACAATCAGGCGGTGCTGGACAATACGGTGATGTTCACATCAAATTCGAGCCTACAACTGAAGAATTTGTATTTGCTGAAGAAATATTTGGAGGTTCAGTTCCAAGAAACTTTATTCCTGCAGTTGAAAAAGGACTTAGAGATTGTCTTGATAAAGGTGTTTTGGCAGGATGCAAAGTTGTTAATGTAAAAGCAACATTGTATGATGGATCTTACCATGATGTTGACTCAAATGAAATGGCATTTAAAATAGCAGCTGCCTTGGCATTTAGAAAAGGTATAGCAGAAGCAAAACCAATTTTGCTAGAACCAATAGCAAAAGTTGAAATAGATATACCAGATGAATATTTAGGAGACATAATGGGTGACATGAACAAGAGAAGAGGTAAAATTCTTGGCATGGAAAAACAGGAAGACGGCACTCAATTAGTTATGGCAGAAGCTCCTATGGCAGAAATGTACACATATGCCATAGAATTAAAATCCATGACTCAGGCAAGAGGAAGCTTTACAATGGAATTTCTAAGATATGATGAAATGCCATTTATAATGGCCGAAAAAGTTATAGCAGATTATAAAGCTAAAACTGAGTAAAAGGTGTTGAAAATTTAAAAGAAAGTTAGACTCAATAAATAAATCATGACTTGATAAAAAAATCGTCAATAATATAAAATATAATGAAGCACCTATTGATAATTATCACCAATAGGTGCTTTTTATGTAAGAATATAAGCAATATATGATTAACCAACCGCTTCTAGTTTATAGATTTTAACTTTATATTTAAACCTAAATAATGTAAAAATGATACATACTAATTATTTCATTTTGTGTCTTTCTGAATATAATGATTTAAATACAAAAAAGGAAGTGTTATTATTGTATTACTGTGATTTTAAATATTCAAAGAATAATGTCTTAATATTAAGCTCTGATATATTTACAAAAAATAAAATTCAGAAAGGGTTATTAGATATCAAAATATTTTCATTTGATGGGACACCTATAGATAATGCAAATATAAGAGTATTTGCACCGTATGGAATTAATGAATACATCATAAATATTGATACATTAGGATATTATCCGGTTCAAATTGATAATATACAATTTTACCCGGGTTCTGTGAACAAATTAAACGTCAATTTAATTCCTGCACAATCAAAAGATCAAACATCAAAACTTGATCAAAGAATTATAATTCCATCATACAATAACATACAAATTTTCCCGACTGAATCAGAATTGCCTCAGGATGAAATTAGGGAGCTTACAATGTCATTAGGTATGGTTACTCCAAAGGGTTCACCATCTTATCTTTATGCAGAGAAATTTGCCGAGGAAGTAAATAATTTAAGCAATGGCAAGATAAAAATAGATATAAATACTGATGGAAAACTAGGAGCAGATAGACAGATGCTTCAAAATATATTGAATGATGGCAATATTGATTTAATAGTTCAAACTGTAGCTCCACAGGCAGAATTCATGCCTAAATTGTCCATATTTGATATGCCCATGGTTTACACCAATACAAATGACCTAAGAAAAGTGATAAATAATACAGAATTTTATGAAAAAATCAGTGACATTTACAAAAGCGGTGGCTATAAGCTGTTGGGATTTTCTGATCCATTATTTAAACAGTTGACAACAAACAAGGAAATACAAAATATAGATGATTTCAATGGAATTAAAATAAGAACAATTCAAAATAAAAATCATGAAGAGTTTTGGAAATTACTTGGCGCAATATTAGTACCACTACCTTTCAGTGAAATATATACGTCATTGCGACATGGATTTATAGATTCGGCAGATAATCCATATGAAAATATAATCGCATTAAAATTGTATGAACAGCAAAAATATCTTATAAACACTAACCATTTACCACATCTGGTAAATCTCATAACGAGCGATAAGTATTACAACAGCTTAAGCGCTGCTGAAAAAGCAATAATTGATGAAGCTGCTGTTAATGCAACAGCATATGCCCGTGAAAAAGCAGATGAACGCTTTGAAGAAGAAAAAAAAATACTTATTGATAATGGTATGACAATACTTGATTTGCCGTATGAAACAAAACAAGCAATTAGGTCAAAATCTATACCAATATATGAAAGAATTCGAGAGTTAGTCGATGATGACGAATTAATAAAATTATATTTTGGAAATGGTGAATGAGCAACTACAATTAAGTAAAAAGCCGTGCATTTGGCACGACTTTTTGTAATTTTGTAATGTACTTATTTGATTATTTTTTAGTATCCTGAAGATCAGTTTGTATTTGCTGCATAGGAGATGCATATACCTGAAGTAGTTACTGCTATCTTCTGTTATCATTATTGTTGTTATTATTGTTCTTGTCATTATTTTTGTTGTTTCTTAAGTTATTATCATTGTTGTTTTTCGAATTTTTATTATCGTTGTTTTTGTTATTATTATTATGTTGTGGGAGGTCAATTTGCATTTATAAAAACG
>JBASLQ010000033.1:0-3660 GCA_049656425.1 Sedimentibacter sp. | reverse complement strand
AATTTATACCATACTGCTGAAGATATGGAACCATATCATCAGCTATTAAATTCATCCAGTATTCTTCATTCCCACTTGTTACATATGGATTATATTCTTGTGTAGACGGACTTAAATATATTGTAGGCATTTTAACCCTCCATTTCATAAAATTACTTTATAACTTAATTTATTTTATGCGAACTAGACTATACTGTTCTAAATAAATGGAAATGCAATTTATTATTATTTAAACATATACTGTATGGGGGGAATTTTCATGATTAATAAAATATATATATTATTAAAAAATCATATTGTTATTTTTATATTTATTTTTTGTATTATTATTGCAATTTTCTCATTTTTTAAATAAAGATACAAAAAAAGGGCAAGCCGCGGAAATTTCCACGGCTTGAGGCAAAAAATTTAAGAGGCATTTGTAAATTCGAATTTACAAATGTACTACTATTATAACCTATAATTTTATTTTATCAAATATTTTTTTATTTTTAATTTGTTGTAGCTGTTTCTTATGCTTTTTTCCAGCAAATGTCTGTTTTCTTCAATTATACCTTTTAATGCCATTATTATCAATAAGAAGTATAGGTAATTTCTGTATATGTAAATTATTATCAAAAAACATACAATAAAAAACGTATTTGTCATAATAATATATCTGCAGACAGATTTTAAATCCAAAAAAATTTCCAGTACCGTTTTGCAAATATTTCCTCCATCTAATGGCACAATGGGAATCATGTTAATACACGCCAAAAAAATATTAATATCTGCAAAATTACTGTATGCGGTATTTCGAAATCCCAAATAAAGGAATGCATTGCATACCGGTCCTGAAATAAATAAAATTACTTTTTTTATTAAGCATATATTGTCCAAATCAGCATTTAAGTTAAACCCGAATAATGTAATTTTCACTTTGTCAAATTTAATATTTAGAATTACTGCAGAAAATAAATGAGCTGCCTCATGAGCGGCTAAAGCAAGTAATATAAGCATTTCCCCTTAGGGCTATTCATTCATTTCAAACAATTTAGAAGGATTAACCGATTCTCCGTCTTCCCAAACTTCAATATGAAGAAGTTTGTTTTCTTCACTTAAAGCTGCAATGATATCTCCTGCATCTACATTGTCCCCTTCATTTACTAAGCTCTCTTTTATTTTCCCATAAATAATTGTTTTGCCATCACTTTCAATAACAACATAATCTGACAGTTTTTCATTGTTACCAACTTGAACAACTTTTCCATTTGATATAGATTTTACTGACTGCGTATTTGATATTATATCTAAGCCATGATTGTAAAAAGAATTATCTTCAGTTTTATTTAAGCCATACTCCTGATATATGCTTCCATTTACAGGAGCTGCAAATTCAGCTGTTTTCTTTGATAAAAATGGGATTTTATCTTTTACTGCGGATGCAAATTCAGAAATTGAATTTCCTATTTCTGAAAGTTGTAAGCTTTGACTGATTTTTTCATCGGCTGCATTTATAAACTGCCTTGACATATCTGAGTTAATATTTTTTGTAATTATTACGGCTGTAACTAAAACTATGCTGAAAATCACCTGCAAAGCTAACTTTTTATTAAAATATTCCTTCCTTTTAATGCTAATCCTTTTTTTTGTTGTTTTATTCATTTCACCACCCCTTCTATACATTTTATTAAAATATTACAAGCTTTATTACAAAATAAAAAACTTTTGCTGAAAAAACAAAAGTTTTTTATTTTGTAATAACTTTATTGTTATTATATTTTACTTATAATATTTCTTACAGCCATATTAAAGGAATTATCTTGATTGTTGAATAAATCATCATAGTCAGCATTTAAATATAATGCATTGTCTTCAATAACATTCATATTTTGCATTTCCGTCAATTTTTGTATATCTTTCAGCTTTATCATTGTACCACTTGATGCATTTTTCTTGTTGTATTTGTTAATAACAGTAATTATATTATTTAATCCAAATTTATTGGCAATATTTTTTTCATTGTTCAATTCTTTAATACATGAAAAATCGTTATTGTTCATTGTTATAACACTATTGACACTGTTAAAATCTATATAACTTAAAGATATTTTGTCAACATCAGCAACAATCACATCATATTTGCTTTTAGCTTCATTAACCAATTTTAAAAACGATTCAGTTTTTATTATCCCTAATTTGCAGGCAATTCTCGGATTTGGAAGTATGCTTAACTTATCATCAATTTCTATAACTGCTTGTTCTAATGAGCAAGTCATATCTAAAACATCCTTAATATCATAAATTATATCTTCGTTGACATTAAGATATTCGGAAATTTTCTTTTTTCCGGAGGATAAATCTATCAGCAGTACATTTTTACCGATTTTTGACAGTTCAATGCTAGTCTTTATGGCTAAAACAGTCTTTCCAATATCACGTTTCTGTGAACTTACTAATACAACGCTACCCATATTTCCTCCATTTGTTTAAGTTTAATTCGGGAATTAATTATCCTGAACTATTCCGTTTATTTTTAAATATTCACCAATAACTTCTCTTACTATAGGTGTCGGATAACGTCCTGAACCACCTTCAAACAATACGCACGCAACTGCTATCTGAGGGTCATCATATGGTGCAAATGCAACAGACCATGCAAAATCAGCATATGGTTCGCCTGTATCCGGATTTGTACCTTCTTTTTGTGCTGTTCCTGTTTTGCTCCCTACTTCCACAGGAAAATTAGCGTAAGGTCTTGCGCTGTCATCTAATGAAACAAGTCTCATTCCTTCCTTAACTACATCTAAATAGCTGTAATCAGTAAGTCCGATTCTCTCAGATTCTCTTAACGGTACATAATCTGTTTCTTTTCCATCATAAGTTGTTATATTCTTTACTATGCTTACATTGTTTCTGTAACCGCCGTTGGCAATAATTGCTGCATAATTTGCCATTTGCAAAGTTGTATATGAATTATTTCCCTGACCGATGCTTATATTTAAATTATCTCCTGAATTCCATACAGCCTGATTAATATATGAATATTTTATTATGTCAACTAATGGCACATTATTATCATTTGTTTTCTCAGGATTTAATTTAAGCGCTGTAAGTCCATCGTACACCTCACCTCTTGTCATAGGTTCATCACGGTCAATCCAGCTTACAATTTCTTCAATAATTTCATTTTTCATGCTTGCATCAATTGCATATCCGTCTTGTAAATATCTTTCAACATTTGCTTCAAGAAACATTCTTAAATAAACTCTGATATTTAGTTTTTTTCCTTCAATGCTTGGAACTCCGCCTGATGCTTCCTGAGGAATATCTATTTCTATTCCGGTCTTGCTGTCAAGTCCGAACTTGTCTGCCATATCAATTATGTCCTCAGCATCAACTTTCACAGTATGAGGCTGATTTGTAGCGGGATTTTCTCCTAAAACAGTTGTGTAGAAATAAAAATTGCAGGAATTCATTATAGCTTCATACATATTCTGATATCCGTGAGAGCCGCCAAACATATTGTATATCCAGCAGCTGAAATATCTGTCTCCGACTTCCATTGTACCGGCGCAATAAACCTGTGTGTTTGGATCAACACCTTTTTCAAGTGCTGCAAGAGCAGTAATCATTTTGAATGTTGACCCCGGTTGAATTGCAGTAAGCATTGCTATATTG
>JBASLQ010000032.1:0-6966 GCA_049656425.1 Sedimentibacter sp. | reverse complement strand
TAAGCTAATTTATCAACAAGGTTATAAAATGCCAAAAAAGTTTTGGTAAAAGGGAGTAGCAATTAGCAATTAAATCATAAAAATACGTTTATTATGATTTATTAGTTTTTACAACGCAAATAATTCTAATCATGTTTATATTGACAAATAGAAATATAGAGTTATAATTAAGACAATTAAATTTCGGGAGCTTTTATAAAGGCTGAGAGGAAACGCAAGTTTCGACCGCACCTGATTTGGATAATGCCAACGTAGGGAATTGCATTTATGAAAATGGATGGGATATACCAATGTTGGTATATCCCATTTTTGTATAGAGAGGATAAATTTATGAAGAATTACAAAACATCAACATTAAGCAATGGGCTATTATGGTTTGGAGCAGCAGCTTCTATTGCGGAAATTTTTACAGGAACATTGTTAGTTCCGCTGGGTTTTTATAAAGGAATTTTAGCAATCATCATCGGCCATGTTATTGGATGTATACTGTTATATTATGCTGGAATTATCGGTGCAAAAAGTGGAAAATCTTCTATGGAATCAGTTGGATATTCATTTGGAATACAAGGAAGAAATTTTTTTGCTTTTTTTAATGTATTACAGCTTTTGGGCTGGACTGCGGTAATGATTATCCAAGGTGCTAGAGCAATGGGTATCATGTTAAATTCGAATCTTGGTATGCAGGCAGATATAATATGGTGTGTCGTAATAGGAGTAACAATTTTGATTTGGGTTATAATTGGCGCTAAAAATTTGGAAAAGGTTAATATTTTTGCGGTTGGAGGTTTGCTAATATTAACAATCATTTTAAGCTTTGTTGTTTTTAAAGGCAATTCAACAATTAAATTAAGTGGAGAAATTAGTTTTGGAGCAGCAGTAGAAATGTCCGTTGCCATGCCTTTATCCTGGCTGCCTTTAATTTCTGATTATACCAAAGATGCAAAAAACCCTGTTGCTGCAACAAGGGTAAGCGTCTTAGCATATTTTGCCGGAAGTGTATTTATGTATTTAATTGGACTTGGTTCAGCAATTTTTACCGGTGAAAGTGATATAGCAACAATTATGTTTAAAGCAGGTTTTGGTTTCTTAGGAGTATTAATTATTTTATTTTCAACAGTAACTACAACATATTTAGATGTATTTTCAGCCGGAGTAAGTCTTAAAACTATAAATAATAAGTTATCTGAAAAAACTATGGCAGTTATTGTTTGTATAATTGGCACTATTATAGCGATGTTTACACCAATTGAGCAGTACCAAAACTTTCTGTACCTGGTTGGTTCAGTATTTGCGCCAATGATTGCTATATTAATAGCTGATTATTTTATTCTGAAAAAATATAATTTAGACAAGTCAGTAGATATTACAAATTTTATTATATGGGCCATAGGATTTATGATATATCGTATATTTATAAATATAGATACAGTTGTCGGAAGCACGCTTCCTGTTATGGTCATAACTGTCATTATTTCGATAATAGTTCAAAAATTGAAAACAAGCATTTATTCCAAGTGTTAACAAGATTTTGTAATTCCAAAGTTTTATAGTTTCAGCTGTATTAAAATAGTAAAATAAAACTACATATTTAAAGAAATTAATGGTAACTAGTGATTTTATGTTGATTAAAGCATAAAAAGGGGTACACCACCTCGGGTGTAAAAATTCCTTTTTCATGCTTTTTTTTATTAAAAAATATAAGGAGATTAAAATGATTAAGACAAAGAAAAATGATTTAAAAAAACAAGTAATTACAGCATTATTAGCATGTATGGGTTATGTATTAAATACGTTTGTGTGGTTCCCTCGAATGGCACCGTTTCAGCATTTTATCAATGTAATAGCGGCTGTTTTTTTGGGGCCAGGATGGGGATTTGTTTGTGCCTTGCTCATAGGACTGTTGAGAATGATGTTGAATGGAAGTACCATCTTGGCAGTTATCGGTGCAGTAGTAGGAGCATTCTTATCAGGGCTTTTGTACCAGAAATTTCAAAAACTGATATGGGCTGTTATTGGAGAAGTTATTGGCACTGGGATTATAAGTGCGATTATTGCTTACCCATTCATGAGAGCATTTTATGGATTGCCAGCTACTTCGGTATTTACATATGTTCCATTCTTTGTTCCATCATCTCTTATGGGTGCAATGCTGGGATATTTATTGTTAAAAACATTAGAGAAAACAAATACTCTTCAGCATTTAAAGTCATTACTTGATAATTAGGGATATCAAGATATATAATAAGAAAGGAAGAACGTCATGTTTGAAAAAATTTTCGAAAATTTAACTATAATAAAGCCAGTTGTGCATTGCATTACAAATTTTGTTACGGTGAATGATTGTGCAAATATTATATTAGCTTGCGGGGGTTCACCTACTATGGCTCATCACAAGGATGAGGTTGAAGAAATTACTTCTAATAGTAAAAGCCTTGTGTTAAATATGGGGACATTATTTGATGTTGATTCTATGATAGCAGCAGGCAAAAAAAGCAATGAGTTGAACAACCCTGTAATAATAGATCCAGTGGGAATGGGGGCATCAACACTAAGAAACAATACATTTGAAAAACTGGAGGGAAATATCCGCTTTTCAGTTATAAGAGGCAATATATCTGAAATAAAACATATTGCTACAGGTGAAGGATCAACATCTGGTGTTGATGCAGATGAATTGGATATGATTACGGAAAATAATGTTGCTGATATTGTAGGTATGGCCAAATCATTAAGTTCTAAATTAAATTGCGTCATTGCAATATCAGGACCAATAGATATTGTTGCAGATAGAAATAAAGCATATATAATTCGAAATGGACACCCTATAATGGCTAAAATTACCGGTTCTGGCTGCATGTCCACGGCACTTATAGGTGCCTTTTGCGGAGCTAATCCAGGCAATATTTTAGATGCAACAGCTGCAGCTGTTGCGTCTATAGGTGTTTGCGGTGAATTGGCTCAAAAGAAAATGGAAAAAACTGAAGGAGGTACAATGACTTTTCGAATGTATTTAATTGATTATATAAGTAATATGACGTCAGAAATGATTAATAAGGAGATAAAAATTGAAACACTTTAAATATGCAATCTTTGATTTGGATGGAACATTGTTGGATTCAATGCCTGCCTGGAAAAATTTGGGGAGAGATTATCTTTTATCAAACGGAATAAATGTTCCTGATAATTTGAATGAAATTATTGCCTCAATGTCTATGATGGAAGCTGCTGAATATTTTCAAAAGAAGTTCAATATTCAAATAAGTTCAGAAAAAATTATTTCTGATATAAATAAATTGATAGAGAATAAATATCTATATGAAATGAAATTAAAGCCATATGCAAAAGAATATTTGAATAAATTGAAAAATGAAAATGTCAATATTTGTATTGCAACTGCAACTTCAATATATTTAGCAAAAGCTGCATTAGAACGACTTGGTGTTCTTGACTGTTTTTCATTTGTTGCATCCTGTGATGAAGTGGGAGTTGGAAAAAACAAACCGGACATCTTTTACTTTGCAGCAAATAAATTAAATGCTGATCCAGTTGAAATTGCAGTTTATGATGATGCTGATTTTGCTTTAATTACGGCTAAGGAAGCAGGGTTTTTCACAATTGGTGTATTTGATCAGTCTTCAAAAGACAAAAGGGAAAATATTGAAGCAATTTGTGACAGGTATATTGAATCTTTTAGAGAATTTATTTAGTTGATTGCAATGTAGATGATAAAATACTGAAAGAAGGTGCTAAAATTGAAATTAGATAAAAATTCGTTGCTGCTTTATGTAATTACTGACAGCACGTGGTTGGGTGAAAAAACACTTCCAATGGTTGTTGAAGAAGCTATAAAAGGCGGTGCTACATTTATTCAGTTACGTGAAAAAAATTTAGGTTATGATGAATTCTTAAAGACAGCTAAAGAGGTAAAAGCTGTTACAGATAAATATAATATTCCATTTGTAATAAATGATAATATAGATATTGCTGTAGCTGTTGATGCAGATGGAGCACACATTGGGCAAAGTGATGAAGAAGTTAAAATGGCAAGAGAAAAACTAGGTCCTGATAAAATTATTGGGCTTTCAGCCGGTACTGTTGAACAAGCTGTGAAAGCAGAACAAAATGGAGCAGACTATATTGGTGTAGGTGCCGTTTTCAACACATCAACTAAGCTTGATGCTAACACAGTCACATTTAAGACTTTAAAAGAAATATGTCAGACAGTCAGTATACCGGTTATTGCTATTGGTGGCATATCAAAAGATAACATATTGAAACTGTCAGGAAGTGGAATTGTTGGAGTATCAGTTATATCAGCGATTTTTGCTCAGGAAGATATAAAAAAAGCTACTAGTAATCTTCTTGAATTATCTAAACGAATTATAAATTAATAGATAAAAAGAGGCGAATTAAATGAAAAAAATATTAACTATAGCAGGCTCGGATTGTAGCGGCGGAGCAGGAATTCAAGCTGACCTAAAAACAATGACTTGCCACAGAATGTATGGAATGAGCGTAATAACAGCATTGACTGCACAAAATACCACAGGTGTGTATGGTGTATTTGAATCATCACCGGAATTTGTAGCTCAGCAAATGGATGCGGTTTTCACTGATATTTATCCAGATGCAGTAAAAATCGGAATGGTGTCAAATAAAGATATTATTTCTGTTATTGCAGACAAATTGCTTGAATATGGAGCTGAAAACATTGTGCTTGATCCTGTCATGGTAGCTACAAGCGGAAGCAAACTGTGCAGAGATGATTCAATTGAAATGCTCATTAACAAGCTGATGCTCATTGCGATGATAATCACACCTAATATTCGAGAAACGGAGTATCTATGTGGATTTGAAATTGAAAATAAAGAGGATATGCAAAAGGCTGCGATTGAAATATCAAAAAAATATTCTGGAAATATATTGATTAAAGGCGGGCATTTAGCTGATTGTAGTGATGATTTATTATATGCAAATGGTGAATTTACTTGGTATGAGCAGTCAAGGATAAATAATTCAAATACTCATGGAACCGGATGTACTCTTTCATCAGCTATTGCCTGCAATCTTGCTGATGGTTATGATATAAAAGAAAGCATTTCAAATGCTAAAAACTATATAACAGGAGCATTGAAAGCAAATTTAAATTTAGGAAAAGGCAGCGGACCGTTAAATCATTGCTGGAATATATGATAATCATGAAGGACACGTGGACGTTTCAGGTGCCTTGTGTTTTTTATTAACATCCATTAGAGTGGAAAGGAGCTGGAAAGCTCCCTACCTACTCGACGTATAGGTATTATAAAAGTTTTTATATGCTTAATATAATTCAAAAAATATACGACTTTTCATATTCTTGGCTAATCAAATGTAGACGATGGCAATTGAACTCTTTGTTCAAGAGTTAATCCGGGTATTTTTAGTGGCACAGGATGCAAAGTAATATTGAAAGTAGTAGTTACTCCTGGGTAAAAACGGATATTATTAATCTGTGAAGAATAATATCCTAAAGCATCTATTCTTAGGTTGTATGATGTAAAATAAAAATCCTGCCCTATTGTAGTGCTCAATAGATATGCAGTTGGTACAGTAAGTGTCGCAGTCTTGCCATTTATATTTGTTGTAGCAAATTGAACAGGTGCTTCGCCATTAAACCTATCCAAAATATATACTGTTATTAATGCATTTTCTATAGGAGTTTCATCTGCAGCAAGTACAGTGACTTCCAAAAATCCAAACAGTTTTGTTCCATTTGTTTCAGGCACGGCTATATTACATCTTCTTATACCGTTAAAAATGTTTTTGTAACTGTTCATATAGCTATTATTTATATCTTTAAAATTCCAATTATACAATTTTATTACATCTCCTTACTATATATTTTGTTATATATATCAATATATTCTAACAGTAGTATTGTGTGTTATTAATACTAATTATTATGTCAGTCCGCGGAGGGTGGATTGTTTCTCTTCAAAATCGCGATTATAATAGCTTTGAGGTGAAGAAAAATCTGGATAAACAATTATTGAAAGAGATGGGGTCTAAATGAATAAGCAATTATTTTTGTCACAGACAGAGTATTGACAGAAGATGAGAAAAACCTTGTGTGGAAAAAGCCGCCTTCACACAAGATGTCTTCATAATTTCTTGAACATATTTAACAATTAAAGTATTTCTATTTTTTTACTTTTATTTTACTCAAGTATGCATAATTGCACACATTATCTTTACAGAAGGCCTTTATTATTATATTTATAAGGTGTTTAATTTGATCTGGAACACTATGTCAATATCTACATATTAAAAATAAATTAAAGGAGAGTAAAAAAATGTTAAAAAAAGTTGCTTTATTTATTTTAATAGCAGTATGTGCACTCAGCTCAGTATTCAGTGCATCAGCTGCTACAATAAACTTGAAAATTGATGGTAAAACGGTGGCTTCCGACGTAGCTCCCTTCCTCGACGAAACCGGCACTACTTTAGTACCATTAAGAGTCATTTCAGAAACTCTTGGCGCAGATGTATCATGGAACCAGAGCAGTAAAAAGGCTACAGTCAAGACCGCAGCTTATACAGCAGTATTTACAATCGATTCTAAGACTTTCACAGTAAACGGTGAAACAAAGACTTTAATCGGATCTGCGAAATTGATAAATGAAAGAACAATGGTTCCTATAAGAGCTTTTTCAGAAGCTATCGGTGCTAAGGTAAATTACGATGCAGCTGCTAATACAGCTTCTGTTGACTATTTTACTACTATTACAGGCACAATTAAAATATCCGGCTCCACAACGGTACAACCTATAGCTCAGAAAGCTGCAGACAAACTTATAGCTGCAAATAAAGGCTTATCTATCACAGTAGCAGGCGGCGGCTCCGGAGCAGGAATAAAAGATGCTACAGGAGGAACAGTAAACGTAGGTATGTCTTCCCGTGATTTGACAGCTGATGAGAAAGCAGTTC
>JBASLQ010000031.1:0-5824 GCA_049656425.1 Sedimentibacter sp. | reverse complement strand
ACTTCAACCTAACTTTTTAATCCTTCTGGAGAATTATATCATTTTAAATTTATATTAAAAGGTACCGGTAGATTTGACGCTTACTGTTTATGATACTCCGGAGCGTTACCTGAAACATTATCAAAAGCACATGGAAGAAGCCTATCCACACCTCGAATTGCCGGATAAGGAAAGTACAGACCGTTTTCTTGATAAGTTCTAGGGGCAAACTGGTGGGCTTTATAATGCCATGGCACCTCTGAGGGAATTCTCAAGATATCTGTTTCGGCTTGGATACTGCAATGCATATCTTATTCCGCCAAAGCAAATGCCTAAACTTCATCCGGAACCACCCTACTTTTTCGATGAAGAAGAACTGGCAGCATTCTTCCAGGAATGTAATGCTTACTTTGAGAAAAATGCAGGTCCAGGAGTACGTGGAATCGTCATACCTGCAGAATTTCGATTGTTGTACTGTTGTGGATTACGTCCTAAAGAGGCACGATTGCTTCCAGCAAAAGATGTTCATTTGAACGAAAAATATATTGATATCATGCAGTCGAAAGGTCCTAAAAGCCGACGGATCTATATCAGTGATGAGCTTGCATCATATTTGGTTCACTATAATCGCCAGATTGCAGGTATCTTTCCTGATAGAAAATATTTCTTTCCAAGCAGTAAGGAGAATCCGTATTCTGTGAACACCATTGGATATAATTTCGAGGTCATATGGAGGCGATGCTTTCCTAAATGGATTGGGAAGTTACCGCGTATCTTTGATTTTAGTAACCCGAACATAAATAAAATCCGAACCTTTCTGTAAGATTGAGTGATTTATACATATTCAAGTATAAAAGGTTCGGATAATAAAGTTAGGTCTTAAGTTGCCTAACACCGCAAATGTCTGCCAGCGACTTTCCGGATGCTTTCCAACGTTTCGGAACTGACTTGTCATTTTCATCTTCTAACGTAGCTAATGCCTCTGCTTCTTGCTCGGTTGTGATGTCCAAATAGACCATAGTTGTTTCTAATTGTGCGTGACCCAGCAAGAACGATATTTGAACGATATTCATTCCATCTTCAAGCCAGTGGGAGGCTTTTGCGTGGCGAAGTTGATGCGCGTGAATATCCTCCGGAACTTCTTGGCAGATTGCACGTGCGGCAAGTCCGTGTTTCTTTAGCTGCTTGTTTACTGCATTTTGACACATTTGACCGCTTGGACCTTTATTGCGCGAGTAGAACACATATGAGTCATGCAATGGTTTTTCGCCATGAGCGTCAGCGAGATATGCTTTCAAGTGTGCAGTAGCTTTAGGCAACAGATACAGAGTTCGGATTTTGTCCCCCTTTCCAATAACCGTTATGTAAGGCTTTTTCTCGTTCAGGTGCAAATGCTCAATTTTCAGTGACAAAATCTCGTTTATTCTGGTAGCAGTGCCGTACATCGTCACCATCAACGCAATATCTCTGCGACCTGCTTTTGTAGACGTATCTGGAGTCTCCAACAGGGCTTGAATAGCCTGTTTGCTCATTCCAACGACTTTTGGCGCCGCAGTTTTTCGGCGGTCAATCTGTGAGGCAGCCTGCGACAGGTAAAGATATTTCACTTCTTGCCTACCGAGATATTTTATGAATGCTCTCAGCGAAGCGAGGCGGGTATTGCAGGTTTCCGGCGAGTTCCCGCGCTTGTCCCGAAGCCACACAAGCCACGATTCAATGTTATTTGCGTTGAAGCATTCGCCGCATAGATTTCCTTCGCCTATTCCCTTTTCAGCTTCTAGGAATCCTATGTACAAAGCGATTGCATCATTGTACGACTTCATTGTGTACTCGCTTTTTGTTTTCTGACTCGGCATATAATCGTTCAGAAAAGTGTTGATGTGTTTGGCGATAATAACGGATTCCTTAGTAGCTCTCATAATGCACCTCCGGAATCGTCTCACTCTCATCAGTATGGCTCGCCAAAACGTCAGCCAATCGTGGTACAAGAGAGTAATAATATTTCGTACTCTCAATCACGCTGTGTCCCATGCTTTTGCTGAGCGAGTGCAGTTTCTGATTGAATTCAAATCCGTCGTCTGTCCAATTGTTAATATTCTCAATTGCGTAGTTGTGGCGAAATTCGTATGGAACAGCATAACTGGTATTGCTTTTTTCCCAGAGCTTCTTAAAGTTTACCGCTACCCACTGCTTTGTGTGGCACTTGCTGTTTCTTGCGGGGAAAAAGTACAATCGGTTCGGATACATTTTTGCTATTGCAGTGTCAAACTCCTGCATCAGTTCTAACATTGAGTCGTGCATAACAATAAAATGCTGGTCGTGACCTTTTGAATACTCAATGTTCAAAACGCCGTGAATGAGGTCAACATTGCTTTTGCGGAGCATCCTCGCCTCATTTGTGCGAATGCCGCTGCTGTATAAAAGTCGGAAAAACACAGGAATTGTCAGCCTTTGAGAGATTTGTTCCTCTGTTTGGGAGAAGCTCTCAATGTTGTCGCAGGCGTTGAAAAAGTTGCAGAGTTCCTCTTCAGTAAATGCGTGAGGAATGTAGGTTCTTGCCTCTTTCCGTGGAATAGCCGGGACGTTAAGATCAGTCAGACTGCGTTTTTGCAGATAGCGTACGAAGCTGACAACTGCATAAATACGGGAACGGCAGGAATTATTGGCTTCAGTATCTCGCTGAGCACACCAAGTGTCAATCACCTCCTGTGTCAGCACTTCAGAGGTAGAGAACTTAGAGGCACAGTACCTGTCAAAAATGGTAAGGTATGAATTGTAGCTTTCGCTCCAACGACCGGATGCCAGTTGGTACTGCTCAAATTCACGCATAAGCGGTGCGATTTTAGAAGTATATTCACGCATTTGCTAACACCTCCCTCCGTACCGGGAATCGCTCAATACTGAGCGCACACTCTTTTAGATGAACAAAGTCGGAATTCAGGTATGTTTCGAGTGAATCCGGTGAAGTGTGTCCTGTAATCTTGCTGATGATTGGCTGTGCCACACCTTTTCCAAGCAGGTCAGTTGCCAGCCGATGTCTGAAAATGTGAAACCCCTTGCGGTCACCAGCATTTTGCCGTATCCCCGCCGCTGCCATGATTTTTGCGGCGATATTGCCTACACTTCCCTCTGTTATCCGTCCAAATGGGCGATTTTTGGACAGGAATAAAAATTCAGATCCATTTTTAGGACGCTCCACCTCAGCATAGTCGTATATCGCGTTCCCTGCTGAGGTGGTAAGCGGCAACTCAAGTGGAACAGCGGTCTTTTGCTGACAAATGCTGATTTTTTCCTCATCAAGGTCAACTTCGTCAACTTTTAGCTTAGCGATATCGCAACATCTCAGTCCATAGCAAAGCGCCAATATTCCGATCGCCTTGTCTCTTAGTGATAATTCGGTTTCCGGGTCAGCAAGAACGCGCCTGATCTCGGCAACTTCTTCATCGGTCAAATACTGAATGTTTTTGCGGGTTTCTCGCAGATCCGGCAGATAAGCGATAAGTCGGTTGAACAGTTCCGAATTCGCCGGTATGTTTGCCCGGAACACCGCCGCTATTATCTTCTTGTAGCTGTAACTCCGGCGCAAAGTCCCATCATCATTCAGAAATACCGAGATTATAGACTTTTGCGTAATTTCTTCAGGCGCATTGATTCCGGTACACTGCAGTTCATACAGGAAACTCGCGCTGTTGCTGGTCTCTCCGTAAATTGTACGCGCTTTCTTTGTTCCGCGTTGCTCTTCATACGCTTGATAGTTGTCGATGACGAGCTTGAACTCGTGAGAGAGATACTGATAAGAACCGCGAAGCTTGACTTTTTGACGGGTCCGTCCGTCCGGAAATTCGCCACGCAAGTCAAACCGCTCAATTATCCCGAGAAAAGTCAACCTGTACCGCAAGCCGTGCTTTGAGCCGCTTTTGCCCACGTACCACTTATACACATCGCTGTACGAAGTCCATTCGTTGCTGTCCGCATTCGCAAGAATTAATTTAATCTGTTGTTCCAATCGCTCAATGTAGTAGCGGCTATACCCATGGTCTTTCATAAAAGTAATAAGTTTCGGATACGTTTGCTGCAAATTTTGAATATTCATTATGGTACACCTCCAGAGAGAATATACCATCAGAATATTCAAAATGGAAGCAAAATAAAATGCCAACCTTTAAAGGCATTAAATGTTGATGTTTAGTAACTTTTTTAGAAAGGTTCGGATTTTATTTATGTTCGGGTTACTCAAATCGTGCAGTTATGGGAACTACATTAAACAAGGCCACATTAATTAATTTGCGTATTTGCATTCCACCTATAGAAGAACAAAAGAAAATTGCTGAAATATTAGATAAGGCTAGTAATTTGATTTCACTACGAAAACAGCAGATTGAAAAATTGGATTTGCTTGTCAAATCTCGATTTGTAGAAATGTTTGTAAGACCAAAGGATAAGAAATTTGAAAGAAAAACGTTGCCTGATATTATAAGTGATAATAAAAATTCTTTAAAAAGAGGACCTTTTGGAGGCTCATTAAAGAAAGAAAATTTTGTCAGAGAAGGATATTTGGTTTATGAACAGAGACATGCTATACATAATGATTTTGAATATGCTAAGTATTTTATCACAGAAGAAAAATATAAAGAAATGATAATATTCAAAGTTGAGCCTCATGACCTGTTAGTAAGCTGCTCAGGCGTTACTTTAGGCAGAATAGCAGAAGTTCCAGATGGAGCTAGAGAAGGAATAATTAATCAGGCGTTATTAAAAATAACATTAAATCAATCTTTAATGAATAACACATATTTCATTTACTTGTTTAGAGATGAGCAGATTCAAGATATACTATTTGGTTTTAGCAGAGGTAGTGGAATTCCAAATTTTCCTTCGATGAGCGAGGTTAAAGCAGTGAAATTCATTTGTCCACCTATTGAACTACAAAATCAATTCGCAGATTTCGTTCAACAAGTCGAAAATCAGAAACTAGAAATGCAAGTGGGTTTAGAAAAATTAGAACAAAATTATAAAGCACTTATGCAACAATATTTCGGATAAAGAGGAGAGTATTCTATGACAAACTTTGATTTTCTAAAAACAGAACAACAATTTGCGACATTTGCTGATGTTGCTATTTCTGCTGAAAAAGTTTATTCCATAGATTACACTACCTCTGTGCTTAATTGCAGACGGGCTATGGAGTTTGCTGTTAAGTGGTTGTACAGTGTAGATGGCTCATTAAAGTTGCCATACCAAGACAAATTAGTGACACTGATGAATACCAACAGCTTTAAGGACATTGTAGGACAAGATATTTATAAGCGTATGGATTATATTCGTATTGTAGGAAATAATGCAAATCATAATCCAAAAAATATAACAAAAGACCAGGCTAAGTTAGCTATTCAAAATCTGTATGTATTCATGGATTTTATAGCATATTGTTATGCAAAAGACTACAAAGAACATTCCTATAATGAAATATTATTAGAAACAAAAGAAACTCCAGTTATTGAGAAACAAAATGATGTAGACATTGAGAAACTCATAAAAGAAAATTTAAAATTAAAAAATAAATTAACGGCTAGAAGAGAACATAGAGAAGATGATTATGTACAAAAGCCACTAGAATTATCAGAGTTTGCTACTAGGAAAGCATATATAGATGTAATGCTCACTGATGCAGGTTGGGAGCATAATAAAAACTGGATGGATAGTATCCAATAGAAGAGATGCCTAATCATTCTGGTTTTGGATTTGCTGATTATGTATTGTTTGGTGAAGACGGGAGAGCACTTGCTGTAATAGAAGCCAAGAAAACTTGTGTGGATGTGTCTAAAGGAAGGCAGCAGGCCGTACT
>JBASLQ010000030.1:0-4615 GCA_049656425.1 Sedimentibacter sp. | reverse complement strand
ATGAGCTTCTGCTTACACTACTACAGTTATCTCTTCAGGACACACGTCTACGCTTAACATCATAAGTTACCCGATGATGTCCAAGACTCGCTATGAGTGGTTTGCTAAACCTTTCTCAGTGGGAATCCCACCAACTATATGTTACGCCCTTGTCATGGCGCACTACCTGGTACCGATGCTGTCTAAGGATTAGAAGTTTTTACAAAAAATATAGCTATAAAAAATGCACTTACAATAAAAAAAGTCACTAATCCAAGCACAAATCTTGTCATTTGATTCTTGCTATTTGAAATTATACTGTTCAAGGAGAAGAATATTCCATATCCTATCAAGGCACCTAATGTATTATCAAACAAATCGTCAAACTCAAATAGTCCTATCTTTAGAATTAACTGAGATAGCTCAATATAAAGGCTAAACATAAATGCTAATGGAACTATTACTTTTATCGAATTCAGTTTTTCAAATAATATGATTGGTAGAAACCCAAATGGAACAAACAATACAATATTAAGAACTATTTCCTTAAAATATGACATCCCTGGAACAATCAGCATATTTTTATACGACCAAAACAACTCCAAATTATAGTCTATAGCCTTTGCCATAGCTCTATTAAGTAAAGTTACGTATAAAACAAAAAATATATAAATTGCTAGAATTAATGTTAATACTTTTTTATTTGGTAGCTTATGATATTTTGCTCCTAAAGATAAAATATCAATACACGCCCATATTAAAATAAATAAAACAATTATTATCATAAAATCTCTCTCTTGAATAACTTATTATATATTACTTACCTTCCATGAATAATGCTACGTTTGTTTGCTCCCGAACACTTCATCACTCATCTTAACCCAACATAAACACAAATCCCAGGTTGCTATGTAATTAAATAATTATGCTATCCTGGGATCTATATATGTCAGTGTTATTTAATTTTACTCTCTATAATTCCTTTCAAAATTAGAGCATTCTGGCACATATCATATATGCTCAAACCGGCTTTCCAACCTAGTTCCCTCTTAGCTTTACTTGCATCTGCGAAGCGAAAGAGATTATTAGTGGGGCTGCAGTCGGCTAGAAAACTCAGCATAAACTTAACGTGCTGGTCATTAGTAATAACTCAAGTTAAATTAATTAGCGAACAAATTCAGTCGCTATAACTATTGAAATTCCAATTAAAAAATAACTCAAGTCGATGGTGCCTGTCACTGGCAAGTTTCACTGGCAAGTTGTCACTGGCAAGTTGACAAAAAAGTCGAAAAGTCGGGATAAGTTCTGTGAGGGGTTGGAGTCGCGAGACTCCGTCTACTCGACCCATTGACTTATTTTAAATATTTAACTTTATCCTGTATGAAATTCGTGCTGCCAGCCGTCCTACAACACGCATAGGGATAATCCGGGTCAATAATGATATAAAACGCCCAAATTTACGATAAAATATGTTGAACAAAATATATGATTTCTGCTGTGCCTCATGCTTGGGCATACGACGAAATATACTGTGAAAGGAATAAAACTCCCGGTACATCCAAAGGTAGCCCTCATATAACTCTTCTGTTGTCATTCCCTTAGGCTTAAACACCACATGAGATGTATTGTATTTTGAGAGTTCATAGTCGCTTATACGCCCTTCTTCCTTAATTCGTCGATACAACTCTGTACCTGGGTATGGAGTGAGAATATGGGAAGTCAGCGTTTCGACTTTATTTTTTACCAACCAATTAAGGGTTCGAAGAAAAACATCCGGCTCATCACCATCCAGACCAAATACCATGCTTGCATTTATCATGATACCCCGTTTATGAATTTCTGTAATAAGTCTTTCATATTTTTCAAAGCGGTTATCCTTGTTTACGCCTTGCAAAGACAAGTTATTTATGGATTCAAATCCTATAAAAAGACTTTGGCAGCCTGTTTCTGACATCAAATCCAGTAAGTCAGGGTGGTCGGCAATCCTTGTGGTCACAGCAGCGCTCCATTTCAAATTCATTCCCCAAATTCTGTCAAGCAATTCACGGGTATATGACGGCACCCCGATAAAATTATCATCAATAAAAAGCACATGCCGGGTCCCAATCGATTCAATATCCTTGAGCACATCATTTATGGGACGCTGAACATAAATCCTGTTTTTACAACTGTTGTAACAGAAGTCACATCTGTTTGGGCAGCCGCGGCTTGTGGTGATGACGTTTGTATATAGATACCGGCTTTTATCAATCCTGTTGTACGCCGGAGAAACAATCTCATCTCCCCTGAAACCCTCCATATCATGGTATACCTGCTGAAGTCTGCAGTTAACAGCATCCTCTATTATGCGTGTCCACACGCGCTCGGCAGCTCCGATGCAAACAGCATCAAAATACCTCATACACTCATCAGGGCTGCTTGTTACGTGTATGCCTCCCACCACAACAGGAATTCCCATACGACGAAACTTTTCCGCAATTTGTACAGCCCGTGGCATTACATCCAAGGTTATTGTAATTCCTACCATGCCCGCACCACAGTTGTAATCTATTTTTTCAATATTTTCATTAAACAGTATTACTTCATGTTCGTCAGGCGTAAGGCTTATCAAAGTAAGTAACGCCAGCGATGGAGCCATACGGGTTTTTAGGTCGGTATCCATCGGCCGTTTATTCATTTTAGGCTGTATAAGAATGATTTTCATACATCTAACTCCATCTGCATATAAACACGTACACCAAATCTGCAAGCACCACCGTTGTCCAATGTATAGCAATGAAAAGTGTAAATTTTTCAACAATACCGTTGGAATCGCTTAATACCATAAGGTAGAATCCGGCAATGGCAATCAGGGTAAGTACTGCAGCTGCTGCAAGGCACTGTATAAGGCTGGCAACATGGTATTCATCATACGGACGACGGCGAAAAAGAAGCATAAGGACAACCAAGACAGTTATGGCAATTAGCGCATGGGCGATGTAGACATGCTGACCTGAAGCTAGAAAATTGCTCCACTCAGTCCAAAACGGATGAACACCTGTTGACTGGTTGTAGTATAACAGTCTTTCAAACTCAACATGTCCAGAAGTTACAATAAAGATAAGCCCGTAAAAGGCAGTAAACATGCTTATGCATACCGCATTGACTCCTGGATTCTTCAAAATATTCTTCATTTCCTATCCCCCTCCTCGAACAGAAACAACCCTTCAATAGATGCACCAAAAAATTGCGCCAAATCATATGCAAGCCAAACCGAAGGGTCAAACTTACCTGTTTCTATTGCATTGATCGCTTGGCGTGAAACTCCCACTTTCTCTCCCAGTTCTTTTTGTGTCAGCCCCCGCTCTTCACGAAAAAATTTTACCTTGTTTTGCATGGTATTCCTCCCTGCCATTGTATCAAGTACACCTTACATATAGCATAGCAGAACTTTTATTTTATGTCAAGTATACATGACACCGCATAACATAGCTTCGTTGAATAAAATCAGTTTCTATTTGTTGACATAGTGTATATAGTGGGGAAATATCTTTGATCTTCGAACAGTTCAATGCCTCATGCATAAGTGGATTATTCTCTATATTAGTTTTACATAGTCCTGTGCACCATAAAAAAAGCGATAGATGATAACTACTCTATTTGGTTCATCAACCTTATAAACCAGTACATAGTTTTTAATGGTTGCCTTTCGGTAGGTTTCCTTTTCCAAGTGAGCATCATGACACCGTTCATACATAAACGGATTATTTTTCAAATAGCCGTAGCACTTTTCAACCTCATCAAGGAAATTTGCAGCAGCTATGGGATTTACAAGCTCAATAGCAATATACGCTACGATATCGCCCAAATCCTCATGGGCAAGCTCCGAAACAACTAACTTATACATTGTATTTTTTTCTTATGCTTTTCAAAGAAGAATCCCCTTCAAGCACCTTTCCTTCGGCTATTTGCGCTTCGGCTGCAGCCAGTTTATTATATATATCCAGCATATATAATTTTTCTTCGTACATTTTTACGCTCATGATAACCATATCACCATAACCATTTTTGGTAATATATATTGGTTCAGATGCCTCCTGACACATTTGAGAGATTTCACTTGTATTTTTCAAGTCTCGAATAGGAATTATTTTTGGCATAAACATCAACTCCTCTCTGTGGCATTATTGTACCATAATTATATCTCGCAATCAAGAATATTATTCAACACAGCGGTGCCAGGTAGTGCGTCAAGATAAGGACGAAATATTTAGTTGGTGGGAATCCAACTGAGAAAGGTTTAGCAAACCACTCATAGCGAGTCTTGGACATCATCGGGCGACTTATGATGTTAAGCGTAGACAGTTAGGTAGTAGGCGGTAAGCGTAAAGCTAAGCGAGAATATATTGGCTTCCCCGGGGTCGATGACCATCGCATGCTATACAATGATATTACAGTCAACTTGAGAGACCCTGTTTGCTCTCTACACAGAGAAAGTAGGAATAACCAAGCTGATAATAAGGCAAGGAATTCCAATGCAACAGGGAGTCGGATTACTTCATAGTACCGAAGAAGTAGGGTAATGCCTATGGAGGGAAGGGAGTAACACAACATCGACCTTAAAGAGAAACATGTGCATCACACAGAGGGAGGAAAA
>JBASLQ010000029.1:0-3489 GCA_049656425.1 Sedimentibacter sp. | reverse complement strand
CCATAAGTGCTTGTATTAGCCTTATCTAACAACGCCATACCGTTAACACCAAATTTTCCTGTTTCCAATGTTAATGCAACTAAATCACCAACTGCCAGACTGTCATCCAATAATTTAGCGAGAGTTTCCTGCATAAATGCATTTACTTCAATTTCATCATATCCTAAAGCATTAGCATGTTTAACATATGCCGACATTCCTTTTAATCCGTAAGTGATAAGTTCTCTTAAACTTCTTACATCTTCATCTTGAGTAGTTAATACTCCTACTGTTTTTGATTTAGCATCTAATTCTTCATTGCTGTTACCTGTCCATAATGCCGCTTCACTTAAATTTTCTTTATTTCCTAATTTATTTAATAATTCATTTTTTGTATTTAATGTCATTTTTACTCTGTCATAAAATACATCATTATCAAAATTTGCATTTGTAATAGTAGTAAACAAGTTAAGAGTTACTAAATGATTTACATCGGCTGAAACTTCCTTGCCTTCTTTTCTTAATCTTGTTGTTACTTCAGATAATCCCTTAGTTGTATATATAAGTAGGTCTTGCATTCTTGCTACTTCTGGTGATTTTCCACAAACACCGACTTTAGTACAGCCTGTACAACCTGCTGTTTCTTGACACTGATAACAAAACATTGCATTTTCCATTAATTAATTCCTCCAAAATAAATTTATTTGCTTTTATATTTACATGATAAATTAAAAACTCATTAATTTCTGTAACATTTGTTACCAAACGTACGCTATTATGAATAACAGTTTATAATTAATTCAAAAAATATGACTATATAAAAAAATGAATGTTGACAGCATATAATTTATAATGTATGGTAAAATAAACAATGCATATTAAAAAATAAATTGGAGGCAATTATGGATTTTAAACATAAAAACGATAGAATATATTTAGAAAATGAAAATGGAGAATGTATTGCTGAAGTTACATTTCCAGAAATTTCTGACGGCAAAGTTAATATATGTCATACATTTGTAGACAGTTCCCTTCGTGGTCAAGGAGTAGCTGATAAGTTGCTTACAGCGCTTGCTGTTGATTTAAAAAACAACAATAAAAAAGCTGTAGCAACTTGTTCATATGCTGTTGATTGGTTTGAAAAACATCCTGAGTACAGCGATATAACAAAATAAATAAGGCTTTGTGCTGATGCACAAAGCCTTTCCTTAACTACTCATTGTTCATTCTTAATTGTCTTTACAGGCATCCTTGTGAAAAATCAGAATGGCAAACTATTTCAATTTCTTCGCCTTTAACTAATTTTTCAACATGCTGATCTATTTCTTCCGGTGTAATGTTTGGTGCAAATCTCGCAACAATATTTCCCTCTTTATCTATTAAGAATTTTGTGAAATTCCATCTTATATCATTTTCCGCAATACCAGGTGTAAATTGTGCAACTTTATTGTAAAAATCAACTGTGTCTTTATTTCTATATTCTTCTGCAGTTGTCTTTAAATATTTATATAAAGGTTCTTCATTTTCTCCGTTAACTTCAATTTTTGAAAACTGTTTAAATTCAACTCCAAAGCTTAATTTGCAAAATCCTACTATTTCTTCGTTTGTGCCTGGCGCCTGTCCTAAGAATTGATTGCTTGGAAAGTCTAAAATTTCAAATCCTTCTGGTTTGTATTTTTCATAAAGGCTTTGTAATCCATCATATTGAGGTGTAAAACCACATCCTGTAGCACCGTTTACTACCAACAATACTTTTCCTTTATAATCAGCTAAGGAAGCTTCTTTATTTTCTGTATCTTTTACCTTAAAATCATATATTTTCATGTATTCCTCCTAAAATTTTAAATAATTTATTATAACTTACATATACCCATATTTAAGATATTTAAGCATGAAATTTAGTTTTTTATCTTAATTTAGTATTTTTCTCTAATATTCTTAATGTTTAGACGGAGAAATTGTATTTGAACGACAATAATATTTTAAGGAACGACGAGTCATTCCCTTTATTTTCTCTATATTTAACTCCAAGTGAGTTTTTCCAGCTTAATATGATTTCTGTACCATTCATCATCATTAAGCAGCATTTCCGGAGTACCTGAATTTTTTATTCTTCCATTTTCTAAAATTACTATTTTATCTGAAGCAATCATAGAAGACAATCTATGAGATATTGTTAATATTGTATGTTTTTCACTTGCTTTTTGCAGCACAGATACAATTTTTTCTTCTGTGACAGAATCAAGATTTGCTGTTATTTCATCCAGAAGCAGTATAGGCGGATCAGTAACTGTTGCCCTTGCTATGGAAAGAAGTTGTTTTTGACCTTGAGAAAAAATATTTTCATTGTTTACAATAGTGTTATAACCCTTTTCCAGATTATTAATGTATTCTGTCAATCCCACAAAGTCCAAAGCATTTTTTATTTGGTCAATGGTTATGTTTTCGTCTCCAAGGTTTATTTGTTCGGCAACAGTTCCTTTAATCATATGAAAGTTTTGCTCTACATATCCAAATATATTTCTTTTATATTTGCTGGGAATTTGGAATACATCCATATTATTAATTGTAATATTGCCACTTGACGGCTGCAGCAATCCGGCAGCAAGCTTGAAAAGCGTTGACTTGCCAACTCCTGTTCTTCCCACAAATGTAACTTTCTCATGTGGTTTAATTTCAAAATTTATATTTCTTAATATGTCATTTCCTTCCTCATAATGAAATGACATATTGTTAAAGGATATGTTTAAATCTCTATTGTCAAGTTTATATTCTTCATTGATTTTTTTAATATCCTCAGTTTCACAAAAAAATTCATTAACTCTTTTTATTCCGGATATTGATTTTTGAATGTTTTGAAGCTCCATTCCAACATTTTCAACCGGTGCAAACAAGTTTGAAATCAAATCTATGGATGCAGCTATCATACCTAAGGAAATTCCTAAAACATTAAACTGTTTTGAAGATAAAACAACAACTGATGTTATTATAACAGCTCGGATTATTCGTATTATTGGAGAAAATACTGAATCATAAAAGTTTACTTTTTCTGCTGTTTCATAATTTTCTTTCAGCAGTCCTATATAACTTTTCTCCATATAATCTTCTTTGCTAAAAGATTTAATCATATGAATGTTCTTAAAACTTTCAGATATGTGATTGTTTATTGTACCAACCAATTTTCTGTTTTTTATTTGAGCATTAAGCATTTTCTTTTGAAAAATCCTCATTAAAGCATAAATTACAGGCAATAAAATTAATACAATCAATCCAAGTTTAGTACTGAATATAAAAACTGATATAATGATTCCTATTATCTTAAAGCAGTCAATTATCATTCCGACTATACCTGTTGTAAACATTGAATTAATTGCATCCACATCATTTGTAAATCTGGATACAATCTGCCCAGTTTCATTTTTTGAGAAATACAGTGAATTTATCTTTTCCAGCTTTATCATCATTTCAAAGCGAATTTCCTTAGTAATTTTTTGTCCTAATACAGTAAGC
>JBASLQ010000028.1:0-3380 GCA_049656425.1 Sedimentibacter sp. | reverse complement strand
TTTAACGTCTGTGCCATATTACAGGGCAAATTGTACTGAATTTTCATTATTTTCTCCGTATAATGTATTGGTAATTTAATAATTTATTTCAATATTAATTATTAACAAAATTTCAATTTTAATGTATCCTTAAAAAGCTAAGTACTTGCTTATTGTTGCAAATGTTCCGGTAAATGTCATAATACCAATGATTATTAAAATTATGCCGCCGGCCTTTATTGTATATTTGACTAAATTTCTTTTATCTTTAAAAAATTTTAATGCTTCTGTTGTAAACATACCTAATATAATAAAAGGTATTATAAATCCAAGAGAATAAATTAAAACCAGCATATTTCCTGAAAATGCATTGTTTGCATTTGATGCCACTATTAATACTGAAGACAATGCAGGCCCTACACATGGTGTCCATGCAAAGCTGAAAGTAAATCCCATTACATATGCAATGATTGGATTCATCTTTTCACTGCTTAATTTCAAGTGAATTCTCTTTTCCATTTTGAGAAAATTAATACGGATTAAATCTAACTGCACAAGTCCCATAATTATAATTATAGTTCCGCCAATTCTGCTGAATAAAACTCTGTTTTGATTGAAAAATGTGCCCAATGCAGAAAATGAAAGACCAAGCAAGAAAAAAACACTTGAAATTCCTCCAACAAAAAACATAGTATTTAAAAGAACTTTTTTTCTTTCATAAACAACTGTTCCGTCAGAGTTTATTTTTTTACCATTGCCAGCAAGATAACTTATATAAACAGGTATAAGAGGCAACACACATGGAGAGAAAAAGGATAAAAAACCTTCTAAAAAAATTAATAAAAAACTTAAATTAGTTGTTAAATTAATTCCTGCCAACGCGACCTCCAAATATTAATTTCTATATAACATATATAGCATAGTAACTTCATTTTGTCAAGTCACTAAAAAAATATTTAATAAGTAGTTGTAATATTATTTATATGTGATACTATATTTTATGAAATAAATACTTATTAAATGAAAATTTAGGTTAAATTATATATTTATATAAAAAAACGAATAGGAGATGATTGATATTATCAGTTTTAAATGTTTATCACTTGATGACAAAGAATTAATAGAAAAATATGTTGATAAAAATAAATTAGAATCCTATGAATATTTATTTTCATCATTATATATGTGGAGAAAACTAAACAATGTAAAATATGCTTTTATTAATGATGCACTTGTAATAGAAAAAAATGAGGAAGGCAAAGGAACTTTTTATGCACAGCCATTGAGGTACAATAATGAGGATTTAGTAAGTATTGTTGACACTCTCATAGAAAGAAACAATGATTTCACAGACAGGGATTACTTGTTTGGCGATGTTGATGAAAACTTTGTTGAAAATTTAAAAAAGTATACGGATTTAAAATTTGAAGCAATAGAAGATGTTGATGATTCAGAATATGTGTACAGCACCAATGATTTAATTGAACTTAAGGGCAAGAAATATCACGGCAAGAAAAATCATGTAAATTCTTTTGAAAAATCATACGAATATGCAGTTAAATCCATTGACAACGAGAGAGTTATAAAAGATTGTCTTGCTTTACTTTATAAATGGCATGAAGAAGTTGCTGTAACTGTTGATAAAGAAATGCTCATGGAAATTGATGCAATAAGAGATTTGTTCAGCGAACTGCATTTTTTTGATTTGAAATCTATAGCAATTTATGTTAATGATGAATTAGTTGGTTTTGCAGTTGGAGAAAGAGTGAATAAAAAAATGGCTGTTATTCATGTGGAACGAGGAGAAATAGCATATAAAGGAGTTTATGCATTTTTAAATAAAAAGTTTTTAACTGAAAGTTTTTCTGATACTGAATTTATTAACAGGCAGGAAGATACAGGCAATGAAGGTTTAAGAAAAGCAAAACAAACATATCATCCGATAAAGATGGTTAAAAAATACTTAGTTAAAGTTTGTTAAACAAAAAAGATGATTCTTCCGAGTCATCTTTTTTAATTTTAAAATTAATTATTAGCCTAAAGCAACATCTAATACCATCATTATTATAAATCCAAGCATGGTTCCAATTGTTCCTGCATGGGAATGTTCTGATGATTGTGATTCTGGAATAAGTTCTTCAACAACAACAAAAATCATTGCCCCTGCTGCAAATGCAAGCATCCATGGCATAATTCCTTCTACACCGGAAACAAGCAAAGCACCAATAACTCCTGCAATAGGTTCCACAATTCCTGACAAAGCTCCAAAAACGAAAGATTTGTTTTTAGAAAAACCTTCATTTCTTAAAGGTAATGAAATTGCAGCTCCTTCAGGAAAATTTTGAATTCCTATTCCAATGGCAAGTGCAACAGCACTCATAAATGCAGATTGAGAATTTAACTGTCCTGCTAGACCAAAGGATAAACCAACAGCCATTCCTTCTGGAATATTGTGGAGAGTTACTGCAAGCACAAGCATTGTTGTTCGCTTGAAAGAACTTTTCAGTCCTTCAGGTTTGTCTTGACCAATATGTAAGTGGGGTAAAAGCTTGTCAAGTAGAAATAAGAATGCGCCGCCTATTACAAAACCTCCGGCAGCTGGTATCCAGCCTGATACACCTTGTTCCTCAGCCATCTCAATAGCAGGTATTAACAATGACCACACAGATGCAGCAATCATTACACCAGCCGCAAAGCCTAAAAAGCCATGCTGTACATTAGGATTTACATCTTTCTTCATTAGATATACCATAGCTGCTCCTGCAGCTGTAGCTAAAAATGTAAAACCTGTTCCTAAAAGTGCTAAAACTAACGGGTTTAATTCTATTATGTTAGAAAACATCTCAACACCTCTTTTTTATATTATTATAACTATAACAATGAGGTGTAAATAAGTCAAGTCAAGATATGTTGCAAAATGTAAACTTTATTGTAAATTTTATAATGAAAAAATATGCTTGACAGAAAAAATTATTGGTAGTATAATCAGAATAATTTTTAAGAGGTGTAAAATGGAAATTAAATTATTATGCACACAACAATTGCATCATCATAGGTACAGAGTTTGTAAGTGATCTTTCAAAGTTCACAGATTACAAGCTCTATTCGTCGTATAGAATGAAGACTTGTATCTGTGGTGAATATATAAATACAACCACTTGATATAAGTCATGTGGTTTTTTTTTATGCCCTAACCCTATTTTTTCGACCGGAGGGAAGAAAAAATAGCGGTAGGTCAAACGCAACGAATTCCCAATATATGCGACCGTAGGGAGCAAATATATTGGTGAATGAGACTGCGCTATGCCCTAGCGCGAACATAAATTTTTAGGGGACAGTCCCAAGCAAATCACCCAGCGAATCACAAGGAGGAGAAATGAATTTTTTAAATATTGAAGATG
>JBASLQ010000027.1:0-2946 GCA_049656425.1 Sedimentibacter sp. | reverse complement strand
AAATTAGGCTATGCGAATTGAAATAATTTCGCACAGCTATTTTTCTTGGTTTTAAGATTTTGCATATAATTTTTTGAAGTTTTTTGTTGAATCCAAAAGACTTTCGTGTTCAACTCCCTTGACTTATGTAAAAATAACTGGCTAAACTGATAAAAACCTGACTTACAAGAAGCATCAATATATTTTATATCATAAATATGGTAATAAGACTTTAATATTTCAAAGGATAATTTTGAATATGATGAATTTGAGCAGTTATTAAAAGGTAATTAAAATAGTAAAGTTCACATAAAACAGCCAATATCTGTATATACTAATATACATAGGGGGTGTTTCCTTTGAATCCAATAGAAGTTCATTACAAGAATAGTTTTGCAGCCTTGAAAATAGGTAATTATCTTGCGGAGTACATGAATAGCAATTTTGCATTAGTATGCATAGGGACAGATAAATGTATTATAGACAGCCTTGGTCCCTTAGTTGGCACTTTTTTAGAGAAGAAAAATTTTGCTGCTGATATTTACGGAACATTAGATAAACCTGTTCATGCAATGAATATTAACGATTATATTAAAACTTTAAAGAAGAAAAATTATGATAATATTATAGCTATAGATGCATGCTTAAGCAATAAAAAAAATCAAGGGATTATAGAAGTGAGGGAAGGACCTATAACGCCAGGCAAAGGAATTGGAAAATACCTGCCTGAAATAGGAGATGTTTCAATAATAGGGGTTGTTGATTCAAGTGACAAAGAATTTCATGATTTAGTTCAAGATACCAGACTTTCGCTGGTATATGAAATGGCTGAAATAATAAGTGAGGGTATTATAATAGCTGTAAAAATTAACAATTCAATTGTTGATTGTATTAGTGATCAAGCTTCTATGAGCAGCACATAGCTTGTTTTTTATATGGAGGGCAATAGCCCTCCTCATTATATTTATATATTTTCTGTTATAATTTTACCCATTTCTTGCGTTGTAACAGTATTTTCACCTTTTTTTGATATGTCTGATGTTCTGTAACCGTCTTTCAATGCTTTTTTCACTGCATATTCTATTGCATTTGATTCATCTATGAGCCCGAAACTGTATTTAAGCATCATAGAAACTGAAAGTATTGTTGCTATAGGATTTGCTTTGTTTTGACCTGTAATGTCAGGAGCAGAACCGTGTACCGGCTCATACATTCCAAAATTGTTATCTCCCAATGATGCAGATGGAAGCATGCCTATTGATCCTGTAATCATGCTTGCTTCATCAGAAAGAATATCTCCAAACATGTTTTCGGTAACTATTACGTCAAATTGTTTTGGATTTATAACAAGCTGCATTGCTGCATTATCAACATACATATGGGTTAATTCAACATCAGGATATTTATTTGCCACTTCTTCAACTGTTCGTCTCCAAAGCTTTGAGGTTTCCAAAACATTGGATTTATCAACACTTGTGACTCGTTTGTTTCTTGTTTGTGCAATTTTAAATGCTTGCTCTGCAATTCTTACGATTTCATATTTAGAATATTCCATGGAGTCACAGGCATAATCCCCATCAGTGAATTTCTTGCCAAAATAAATGCCTCCTGTTAGCTCTCTCATTATGACAACATCCAAACCGCCTTCAACAATGTCCGGTCTTAAAGGGCATGTGTCTTTTAATTCGTCAAACATTATTGCAGGTCTGATATTTGTGTATAAGTTTAAATTCTTTCTTAAAGATAGAAGTCCTTGTTCTGGTCTGAGATTGCTTGGCTGGCTGTCCCATTTCGGACCTCCTACTGCTCCAAATAAAAGTGCATCGCTTTTTCTGCATATTTCCAATGTTTCTTCCGGAAGAGGAACTCCTGTTTTGTCTATTGCGATGCCTCCTGCATATGCCTGCGTGTACTCAAATTTATGATTGAATTTTTCACTTATTTTATTTAACACTTTAACAGCTTCATCAACTATTTCCGGTCCTATTCCGTCACCTTTTATTACTGCTATTTTACCTGCTATTGCTGATGCAGCTGCTACTGCAGGGCTTGCAAGATAAACTTCTGAACCTGTATGACCCATTCGGCCTACAAAGTTTCTATTTGTTGTTGATATTGATCTTTCACCGTCTGCCAATATTCCCATATAACCGCCAAGGCATGGACCACAAGTAGGAGTGCTGATAATTGCTCCTGCATCTATAAATATTTCTGCTAATCCTTCTGTAATGCTTTTCCATTGTCACTTAATCTGACAACTACATCACCCAGGGCATCTTCACCTTCAGTAATTGAATTGATTGAAAAATCATCCAATTCATAATCCTTGCCGATTATTTCTCCTATGGCTTTGAAGGATGCGTATATAGGTCCTTCGCCTGTTGCAACCTCTTCGGTTACAGAATTTCCTTTTTTTATTGATACTGTCGCAGTTGGTGTTATAACATTTCCGGTATTAATAACATATTTATCAAGTTCATATGTTCTGGGAACATCTATTTTCTGCCTTGATACCAAAGCGAAAATATCTTTGTCAAATACATCCTTTTTCTTATCTGCAAGCTCTTTGAATTTTTTAAATGCTTCATCCAATTCATCTTTTGTAAGCTTATATCCAAGCTGTTCTAATTTATTGTTGAATGCATGCCTGCCGGAATGTTTCCCAAGCACCAGTTTATTTGTGTCAAGCCCTATAGACTTTGGTGTCATAATTTCATAAGTTTCTTTATTTTTCAATACTCCGTGCTGATGGATGCCTGACTCGTGAGAAAATGCATTTGCGCCCACTATTGCTTTGTTTGGCTGAACTTTTATTCCGGTTATCCTTGTTAAAAGGTTGCTGCTTCTCATTATTTGAGTAGTATCTATTCTTGTTTCTGCCTGGAAATAGTCTTTTCTTGTTTTTATAGCCATTACGATTTCTTCTAATGCTGCATTTCCTGCTCTTTCTCCAATGCCGTTTACAGT
>JBASLQ010000026.1:0-2612 GCA_049656425.1 Sedimentibacter sp. | reverse complement strand
CTGTAGAAGATTAATCAGAATATAACTTAAGCAAAATACGTAAAAAGAAAAGGATGTTAAATAGTGATTAAGTTTGGAAAAAATATAAAATTGTTTTTATTAGACGGTGAAGTTAACGGAAGATGGATATGTGAGTTATCAAATTGGACAGGAAAAGCGTATAAGATTCCAAGAAATTTACTTAAGGAATGTGCATCAAGATCAGATTTACAAGGTCCTGGTATATATTTTTTATTTGGTGTACAAGAAGATGAAAGTCCAATAATATATATTGGAGAATCGGAAAATCTTTATGATAGGTTAACTGACCATTTAAAATTAAAGGATTACTGGAATGAGTGTATAGCTTTCTTTAGTAAAGATGAATATTTGAATAAAGCGCATATAAAGTATTTGGAACATAAATTTTATGTTCTTGCTAAAGATGCAAATAGATATTTAATAAAAAATGAAAATATTCCAACTAAGTCAATAATTTCAGAAGCAGAAGAAGCAGAATTAGAAGAATTTATTTATAACGCAAGAATAATAATTGGAACACTAGGCCACAAAGCTTTTGAACCTATATCTATTTCTAATGATGATAATGAATATTTCTATTTTGAAAGATCAAAGGGGCAAGCTGGCAAAGGGACAGGAAAAGTAACATCTGAAGGTTTTGTTGTGCTAAAAGGAGCATATGTAAAGCCCGACCTGCTTCCAAGTGCTACTAAATGGGTAAGTGATCTAAGAGATAAAAATAAAGATAAGATAAAAGACAATTACACAACTGAGGATATTTTATTCTCTAGTCCATCTGCTGCATCTGCTTTTTTATGTGGTGGGACATCAAATGGATTAGTAGAATGGAAAAACAAGGACGGAGTGGAGTTAAAGAAAGTGCAAGAATAAAAAGGCTTTTACTACGAAAATTAGCTATTTTCAGGATATAATTTAATAAGTTTCTTAATTTACCACGTAACTTCTAGTAATATAGTTATATATAAAATAATTACAATGACATTTTAAGTTATCTCTAAAACTTACCATATCTTATTTATAAGTAATAAGCTCTTTTGAATAATATAAAAGACAATAAAAAGTTTAAAAAACAGGGGTATTTTCAATGAACGGACTACAACTTGGTTGGATTGATTTTTCTAAAGAACAAAGGAACAAAGTTATAAGCGTAATAAATCTTCTGTCAGAACCTGAAGCTGTTGATGAATTAGGTGTCGGTATAATTCGAGACGGCTTCGCGAATATATTTTTTCCTGGTACTTCAACTGTTCAAACCAGAGCTAAATATTTTGTGTTAGTATCTTACATATTAAATGACCTTGAGCACAAAAAGGGTATGACTGCTGATAAAATGTTAAATAGTTTAAATGAACAGGAGCTAGACTTAATTGATGTTCTAAAAAAAGGTGGGGAAAAGGGCGTAATAGGAGAACTTTCAGGCAAAAAATTGAAACGAAAACCATCAGATATTTATTGGAATGGAATTAGAACTTATGGCATTTTTACAGGTGGCAAGATGTCTTTGTCTAATTATGCAGGCCTTTCTACCTTGGTAAGGGACAAGCAACAAAAAACTAAAGAACAAGGAAGTTTAAATTATAAGGATGACGAAACAGATGGGGATGATTTAAATGCTGTGTCTAGTGAGTTTAGCGGGTTTTGGAAGCTGCCTGATTATCCTCTTGACTGGAAGGAAGAGTTGTCAATAAAACTATCATATGAAGAAGCTAAATTTTTAAAGAATCAGATAGGATTATCATGTCCTGATTCTATATTAGGATATGTTTTGAAAAATAACTATTCTGATTTTTTAATGTTCGAAAGCTTTGATGATATAGAAGGGATGATAAATTTGTTCCCGGAAAATATAAAGTCTGATTATCTTATGGCAAAAGAATTTGCCGATTTTATATTAGGAGCACATTTAAGATATAATGTTATACTATCAAAGGGTGAAGATGATGATATATTAAGCGAATGGAAGCTATGGCAATCTGAAATGAAGAATTATGCGGGAATAAATCTTTATAATATTTTTAATAGACTCAATGTAACTAATATAAAACTTAAAAAGTTCCTTATTGATTATAAGGATGCAATACTAAAGAATGATATTGAAAGACTAGATGAAGTAGTTATAAACAGAGAAATAAGCATAAAGGGTAATAAACGTTCTAAATTATATAATGCTGATGAATTTGATTATGAGGACTGGATAGGTATTGGAAAGCTACAGTACAGGCTGAGAAATGGACAAAATGTATTAAAAGATATTTTTGATGGGCTAGGTGAAAAAGATGTTTAAACCAACTAGTGACAGATTAGATTACAGTAAAATGCTTATGCCTCCATATGGATATGAAACAGTGTTTGCAGTTGGGACAACTTATTCACTTGATCTGGATGCATTAATAGGTGCAAGCATTGCTCTTGGACTCTCAGAAAGTATAGACAATGAATTGAAGGATAATCCTATTTATTTATTTGAAGCATTGCAGAAAATAGCTGATAAAATGTTAATATTTTGATAAGTGAACTAGAAACCATACTAATTGACACAGCTTTCTCAAGTTGGAATTGGGCAAAAGAGAAATATGAAATTAGAGTTGCAT
>JBASLQ010000025.1:0-6927 GCA_049656425.1 Sedimentibacter sp. | reverse complement strand
GGACAAGCGGTTAATGCAGGTCTTTCCTACACAGAAGGCTTATGATATTTACCCCAGAGTGAAAAGCTTCATATCCGAATGGAATTCTTATCTTGCAGAGGACTTCACAGAGGAGGAGCGCAGTATTCTTCTTTCAATGCTCAATCACATAATGGATAAGGCCACATTTAAAGTAGAAAAAAATACAGAAAAGGAATAAAAGACATGCGAAAAATCCTCATATACTTAAAACCTCATATTCTTAAAATGACATTGGGACTGACCATAAAATTTATCGGCACCATAATGGACTTGTTTCTTCCATGGATTCTGGCCTATACAATTGACGAAATTGTTCCTCTGCGAAATGTACGGCTCATTTTGTATTGGGGTGCCGTCATGATTGCCTGCGCCGTTACGGCACTCGTGACAAATATCGTAGCAAACCGCATGGCCTCCAAGGTTGCGAGAGATGCAACAGAGACTATCCGCCACGACCTGTTTGCCAAAATTTCTTATCTGTCATGCAGGCAGGTTGATGATTTCACGGTCCCTTCACTGGAATCAAGACTCACATCAGATACCTACAATATCCATCAGATGATTGGCATGATGCAGCGCCTGGGTGTCCGTGCACCAATTCTGTTAATCGGCGGAATCGGTGTGACTCTTATGCTGGACTATGCTTTATCCCTTGTTCTTATAGCTGTACTGCCGTTCATAGTAATCTTGGTCTACCTTGTTTCAAGAAAAGGCATTCCACTTTATACTGAGCTGCAGCAGGCTGTCGACGCAATGGTACGTACAGTCCGTGAAAATATTGCAGGAATAAGGATAATAAAGGCATTATCAAAGACTGACCATGAAAAGCAGAGATTTTCCCGTGTAAATGCCGAAGTCGTAGAAAAAGAAAAAAAGGCCGGAATAACCATGTCCGCCACTAATCCCATGATGAACCTGTTTTTGAATATAGGGCTCGTTCTGGTTATACTGGTTGGAGCATACCGTGTTGATGCAGGACTTACACAACCAGGAAAAATCATTGCATTTCTTACCTACTTCACTATTATTCTCAACGCCATGCTGATGATTACACGCATGTTTGTCATTTATTCTAAGGGAAGTGCATCCGCAGACAGGATATGCCAGGTGCTAGATGCACCGGATGATTTGAAACAGGAGCCAGAAAACCATGTGAATAACGGATGGCATATATCCTTTGAGAATGTGTATTTTTCTTATCATAAGGGCAACCTCAATCTGGAAGATATAAACTTCAAGCTTATGAAGGGTGAAACGCTTGGTATCATCGGTTCCACCGGATCAGGCAAAAGCACGCTGGCGAATCTTTTGGTGAGGCTGTACGATGTTGATAAAGGTGAAATACGAATTAACGGAAAAGACATACGCAGCATGTCTTCGAAAGAACTGCATTCTAAATTTGGAACCGTGTTTCAAAATGACATTCTTTTCGCCGATACAATCGCCTCAAATATTGATTTCGGCAGAAATTTAGGCTCAGAGCAAATCCAGACTGCCGCAAACTCCGCACAGTCCAGAGAATTTATCAATTCCTTGCCGGACGGCTACAGCCACATTCTCGCTCAAAAAAGCTCAAATCTCAGCGGAGGACAGAAGCAGAGGATTATGATAGCTCGGGCACTAGCTGCTAAACCTGAGATACTGATTCTTGACGATTCTTCCAGTGCTCTTGATTACAAAACGGATTCTCTTCTGCGCAAATCCATTGCAGAGAATTTTGCCGATACGACAACAATTATCATAGCTCAACGCATCAGCTCAATCCTCCGGGCAGACCACATACTTGTTCTGGAGAACGGAAAAATTTCAGGATACGGACCCCATGAAGAACTGCTTCAAAGCTGTGAGACATACAGAGAAATATACATATCACAAATGGGAGGTGAATCAATTGCGTAACAACAAAAAAATACTTATTCGACTGTGGAACTACCTCTACATTTACAAATGGAATGTGGTAACGGCTATTCTACTGTCCCTTACCAGCAATTTTCTGGTGCTGGCAGGTCCCATGTTCAGCGGCTATGCCATCGATGCAATTGTTCCCGGCAAAGGGCAGGTACAGTTTCAGGCAGTTTTCTTCAATTGTTTTTTGATGATTATATTTTACCTTGTTTCATCCTTACTTTCATATATTTTATCTGTGCTGATGATAAATTTAAGCCAAAAGGTTATTTTTCAGATGCGCAACGATATGTTCAGCAAGCTGGCCGATTTGCCTGTAGGCTATTTTGATAATCATCAGGTGGGTGAAATCATAAGCCGCATATCCTACGATATAGACACGGTGAATGCCTCTCTTTCAACAGATCTGCTGCAGATATTTACAAGCATAATAACAGTGGTAGTATCTCTTGTAATGATGCTTTTTCTTTCGCAAGCTCTGGCGCTGGTTTTTGCTGTCACAGTCCCTATTTCGATTCTTCTGACCAAGTATATGACAACCAAAGTTCGACCGCTGTTCCATAGACGTTCTGTTACGCTGGGCAAACTCAACGGATTTGTGGAGGAAATCATATCAGGGCAAAAAACCATTAAAGCTTACAACCAGGAAGAAACAACAATTCATCGTTTCGATAAAGAAAATGAAGAGGCGGTAAATGCCTACTATGACGCTGACTATTACGGCAGCATGACTGGTCCTGGAGTAAATTTCATAAATAATATTTCTCTGGCGCTCATCAGCGTGTTCGGCGCTCTGCTTTATTTATTCGGAACCCTGACTCTGGGAAATCTGTCATCATTCGTGCTCTATTCACGGAAATTTTCAGGTCCCATCAATGAAGCCGCCAACATATTGAGTGAGCTTCAGTCCACCTTCGCCGCAGCAAGGCGTATCTTTGATTTGATGGATGAAGAGCCTGAACCGAAGGATGTTGAAAATGCCGTTATTTTGAATGGCATCCGAGGAAATGTAAAGATGGAGCATGTCAATTTCGGCTATACCTCTGATAAAAATATTATTCAGGATCTTAATCTTAATGCAGAAGAAGGCAGCCTGGTAGCCATTGTAGGTCCCACCGGTGCCGGAAAAACCACAATAATCAATCTGCTCATGCGATTTTATGATCCCAGCGGAGGAACTATATTCATAGACGATACAGATATTCAAAATGCAACAAGACGCAGTCTGCGCCTTTCCTATGCCATGGTTCTGCAAGACACCTGGCTGTTCCAGGGAACAGTTTTCGAAAACATAGCCTACGGAAAGGAAGATGCACATATGGATGAAGTTATATCCGCTGCAAAGGCAGCAAAAATCCACAATTACATCATGCAGCTCCCAGATGGCTACAATTCAGTTCTCAGCGGTGAAAGAATGAATATCTCTCAGGGTCAAAAACAGCTTTTAACCATCGCCAGGGCAATGCTTTTAGATTCCAAAATACTGATATTGGACGAAGCTACCTCCAATGTGGATACCCGTACAGAACAGCAGATTCAGTCAGCCATGCGCAAATTGATGAACGGGAAAACATGTTTTGTCATAGCTCACCGCCTATCCACCATCAAAAACGCAGATGTTATTCTGGTAATGCATGATGGTAGAATAGCAGAACAAGGCAATCATGAGGAGCTTTTGAAAAGAAATGGTATTTATTCGGAACTTTACAAATCACAGTTTCAATAAATAAGCTTATCCTCGCTATTTTATATTTTATCATAATCTTTTTTTATTTAAAAAGTGCGTAAGTTTTTTATTACTTACACACTTTTTTTACACTCACTCTTATAGAGGTCTTGAATTTTTGTTATTTACATATAAAAATAATATATAAAACTCTTTTATTTTTCATATACATCTCCTAAATGAAAATAAAATCATCCAAAATCATTATTTGTAATTCATTAGAACAACACCTATTACTGCCATTGCTATACCTATAACTTTATATGTATTTAGATATTCGTGAAAAACAAACACACCCAAAACTACTGAAATTACATTAACTATTGCAGATGAAAATGGCACAATAAAACTCAAATCATTCTTTACAACAATCCCAGTCCATAATATGAAGCTCGCAACATAAAACAATAGAGCCAGCAACATTTTTGTACTGACATTAAAGAAAAAAACACCTTCGTTTAGTCCGAATTTCATGGGCTGGCCTGACAATTTCATCATAAAAAGTCCAAGCACGGTAAAAAATATATAAGCAATAAAATTATTCAAAATTTTTCTCCTTTTTCAACATTTATGTCAATTTTTTTCATTTAAATCAACTGAACAAGCTAAAACTAAAAACGGGAACAAAAGAAATATGAACCACAAATATCTGTAATCTTGTGCCGGCATTGTCAGAAATACTATTAATCCATTGCATACAAGCGGTATAAATAAACTGATTCGTTTATCTTTTCGAAGTATCAAATATAAAATCAGTATTAATTCCAGTGAAAGATAAAAACCCGTACGCCATATTAATGTGTTTGATAAGTAATTTTCTCCAAGGGTGCATAATGCAACTTTCTCTATAATATAGGTAAATTTGTTTTCTACTCTGTGTACCCCAAACTCATCAGTCATTTCTTTTTGTATATCAGTTGTATATGCATTGTTGTAGCTAAATCTATCACTTGTGACAGACCACATCGTAACAGAAAGATTAAATTTGTCACCTAATACCACACCTGGATGGACTTTAGTGGCCTCAATATACATTTTTAATGCATCCTTGGTACTTATTTTGGAAAGATTATTTAAAAAACCTGGAGTATTGCTTGAAATTGTATCAGCGAAATATGGGTTATAGAAATCACTCATTTGCTTTGGAGTGCTGACTGCTTCAATTAATTTTCTGCTTTCTTTATCCAATTTCTCTTCTCCTCCATAAACATAGATGGCGGAATAGCCTTGATAAATGGGTCTAAGCTTCATGCCAGGAGGGTTAGGTACTGCGTTTATTTGTTTTGGAATTATTATGTTCACTATAGAAAAGATAATAAGCAAAGAAGCTGCCGCTATACAATAATTCCTTTTTTGAATTTTAATGTTGCTGCGAAACACATATATAAAAGTATAAATAAGCAATACTATAAAAGCGAGAATTCCATTAAAGCGGAACAAAGAAATTACAAGCATGCACACAACAAATTCAACAGCATTAATAACTTTGCAGAAGTAATTTTCGTCTAAGTTCATTTTGAAAAGTATTAATGTTCCCAAAAGAAGTCCAACTGTAAACGGTATGTCCTTCCATTGAGTTACAACATTTATTCCAACCGAAGGGATGGCTGTCATAATTATTGCAGATAAATATATTAACTGCCATTTGACCTTATATTTCAAAAGAACCGAATAGAATGATGATGTCACCGCTACAAAAAAAAGAATTTGAAAAATTGTAATAACAGCATAGTTATCCCAAATATTCAGTAGTAACCCTATAAACAATGTATGACCAATGGGATGCCATGTATTGAACGGAATAATTCCCTTGAGCTGGCTAACTTGATTATACGTATCATATGACATGTTCCCTGGATTTAATGCATAAAAGTAAATGCCTAATATTGATATCTGAATGACAAATAAAATAATGTAGTGAATTTTGTAGCTCAATTGTAATTTTGTATTTGTATTTTTATCAGCCTTTCTTGTTATATCCTGCTTTAAGATATCAAATATACATATGGACAAAAGTACATATATTAAAACAAATACACTAATCAACAAAAAATATTGAATATTGTCCCAGACCATCCAATATCCTGATTCCTCATATAAAATTGACTTTCCAAAATAAAAAAAGCTTACTAACAGTCCACTTACAACAGTAAATACAATATCCAACAGATTGTTTATTGATTTCGATGCGCCCCAAAGTGTTCCTTTGTTTTTTCCAATCCAGACAATTGTAATAAGAGTAATTGTTACAATCAATATCCAAATCAACTGATCTCGTTGGATTAACTGAGACTTCCAATTATAATAAAAAGATGTATAAATCAATATATTGGAATATATAATCCAAAGAATATACCCCATAATTTTATTAATTAATGATTTCATTTTTCACCTACTTAATACTTGAAATTTCTTTTTTTAGCAATGCAATCTCCTGTACCATTCTTATAGATTTCTTTTTAGCTTCAGACATTGAAAACGACATATTTATTATGTTAACAATCAGAAGACATATTGCAATAAAGAATATTGCATTGGTAGATTCTTTTATTCCTAGCAACATGGCTATTTTATCAATTAAGTCTGGAAAAATTGACATGATTATAACCATAAAAAAACTAAAAATCCATGGCATGGAAAATTTCACACTGTATTTTTGCTTACAAATATTCACAAACATATAAATTATAATGCATTCTGATAGTACAATACACCATATTTTAATAAGTAAATTCATTATGCATCCCTTCTTTAATTAGTCTATAATTTCTTAAAATAATCGATGATAATGGATAATCCAACTTTTAACATATAATATACTGATTGAAAACTGTTAATAGAAGAGTTTCCTTCATTTCGAGCACGCATCATAACTGGAATCTCAGTAATTTTGTAGTTTTTACGTATGCAAAACGCAATCGTCTCAGGCTCTGGATAATCATATGGATAATAATGAACAAAGGCTTCTATCACTTTTTTATTTATCATACGGAAACCAGATGTTACATCCTTTATCTCTTGCTTATGCAAAACCTTGATTAGTCTAGATAAAGCCATTATGCCAGTTCTTCTTAAGGCAGTAGACTGAAATCCTTCTTTAATAATATACCTCGAACCTATAACCATATCGCTTCCAGTTTCAAGCATCTTATCATACATTTGATTTAGATATTTTGCATCATGCTGCCCGTCACCATCAAATTGCACTGCAATATCATAACCTTTTTCCAATGCATATATATACCCGGTCTGCACACTGGCACCGATACCCAGGT
>JBASLQ010000024.1:0-3207 GCA_049656425.1 Sedimentibacter sp. | reverse complement strand
GTTGTTGATCTTATTGTTCAAACAGCAAATTTGCTGATACCGATTGTATCCATTGGTATAACAAACGGCGTAATAAGATTTGGGCTTGATAAAAGCATCTTGTTTGGCTACAATTTTTAGGAAGCATTTATTTTGTTGAAAAGAAAAGCAATTTGTCACTTGTAACAACATTCTTTGGAGCCATAGTTAATATTATATTAAACATGATTCTAATACCAAAAATAGGAGTGAATGGTGCTGCAATTGCAACATTTTTAAGTTATGCATCTCTATTTGTTTTAAAAGCTTTAAGCACAAAAAAATTTATAAAAATTAATTGGAATAGCAGCAAATTGTTTATAAATACGGCAGTATTATTATTGCAAAGCATAATAATACTTTCCGAATTACCATATTGGATTTTATTGGAGATATTTTTATTTATCATAATAATACTCTTAAATTCAAAAGAATTATTATTGAGTGTAAAAAAATATTTTAAGAAATAATAAAGTGTTTATTTATAAGCAAGAACAAAACAAAAATAGACCATCAATCAATAATATATCTTCTAAATTGATGGTCTTTGTTAGGAGGGACTCAATATTGATCTTTAGTTTTTAATCTTCATATCCTTCAGAATCTTCATTTTCATTTTCATGTTCAACATTGTCATTGTCGCCGGTCTTTGAGCCTTCTTCGACACTATCTTTTTCATCTTTGTCTTGATCGGCTTTCATTATTTGTCCATCAATTGCATTAATCTTTACATCATGTGTTGCATTTCCAGTTTGAATTTCAACACCATATACAATGGTTCCATTTTCATCTTCTAACTCAACTGTATCAGCATTAACTGTTCCGCCAGGTATTGATTTCTGTGCAATTGATATTGCTTCTTCTTTTGTTATACCTCCAACCGGCAATGTTACATTTTCATCCTGTTCTTCAGCTTCTTTTGCTTGATCTTTCCCTTCTTGTAACTGCTCAGTTACCACTGATTTTGATGAATCGGCAGATACACTATTGTTCGAAGCCGCATTTGCTGATGATGCAAATGCAGTAACAGTACCTCCAAGTGCAAGTGCACCTACTAAAGCCATTGTTGCAATTTGTTTTTTATTCATTTTTTATATCTCCTTTTTTTAATTTTCTATTTTTATTTATTTGAAATCCAATAGATGTCACTTCATTGAGTCTAACTAACCTCCTATGTTTATATCATACGGCAGAAAAATGAGACTGCAATAAAATGAATCTGATAATTATCTGAGATAATCATGAGCGAATAATCCTAACTTAATTTACAAGCGGAAGTAATACCGTTGTTTGGGTTCCTTTGCCCAATTCACTTTCTGCTTTTATCGTTCCATTATGAATATCTACAATCCATTTAACAATTGACAGTCCAAGTCCAGAGCCACCTATTGAACGTGAACGGGCTTTATCAACTCTGTAAAAACGATCGAAAATATGCGGCAGGTCTTCTTGCGGAATTCCAATGCCTTGGTCAGATATTTGAATTTCTGCTGCTTGATTGACAATCTTATAGTTAATAATAATTTTTGTATCAGAAGGAGAATACTTAATACTGTTATCTATTATAGCTCTTAGCATCTGTTTTATGAGCCTGCGATCTGCTTCCATTTGAGCTTCAGGATAAGAATCGCAAAAAATAACATGCTCATCATCTACGAGGTTGCTTTCTTTGACAATCTCTTTTATTAAATCATCCAGTTCGAATTTAGTTATTTCCAATTTGTAAATTTCATTATCACCTTTCGATAGAAAAAGCAGCGTATCTAAAAGAGCTGTCATGTTTGCCAACTCAGCCTTTATTGAAGAAATACTTTCATTTAGTACTTCTCGATCATCCTTACCCCAGCGATCCAGCACATCTGTATACCCCTTAATTACTGCAAGAGGGGTTGCCAGTTCGTGGGAAGCATCCAAAGTAAAGCGGTTTTGTTTCTCATAAGAGTTCTGTATTCGGGCAATCATGTCATTAAATGTGTCTGAAAGTCTTTTTAACTCATCATCCGGACCATCTAAATGGATTCTCGCTGAAAGATCACTGGCACTAATTTGCTTCGCCTGACTTGTAATCTTATCAATAGGACTTAAAGCTCTTCTGCTAATCACATATCCAACAATTACAGCCATAATCAAAACAATACCATCCATAGCAAGCATGATTCCGGCAAGTACATGAAAGTAATTTTCTTCATTGTCCATATCCTTTACAATTTGAATTCTCACTTTCTCCCCATCGCTTAATGTATGATTATTGTTCAAATACATAATTTTATTTTCTCCTGCTTTAGCTTCCATAATCTTTCCGATTATATCAGCATCCGCTTCAGGCAGGTTATATCTTTCACCAGTGTTATAAATTATCCTATTATGGTAAATTAAGTTAAAATCCACATTATCAGCTATTTGAGAAATGTTTTTTAAATCTATAATTGGAATATCATTTAATTCCTTTACAGTATTTGTTATTGCATGGTCAACCAACCAAAGTTGCTCTACAGCAGTTTTGTTAATATAATAATTGATGCTGAAGAGAGTAGCAAAATTAACCAATGTCAATGCGGCAAAAAAAAGCAATGCATAAATAATTGTTAGTCTATTGGATATTTTCGTTGGTTTAAATTTAAACATACACTCACCTATTCCTTAATTGTATATCCTACACCCCTGACAGTATGAATCAAGTTTGTTTCATATGGATAATCAATTTTATTTCTCAGGTATCTGATGTACACATCCAATACATTAGTATCTCCAACAAAATCATAACCCCACACGTGATTAATAATTTGATCTCTTGTTAATACGAGCCCTTTATTTTTAAGCAAGTACTCAAGAAGATCGTATTCTGTTTTTGTAAGGTCAATGTGATCTCCTTGCTTTATGACTTCTCTTGTAAGCAGATTCATGCTGAGATCCGCCATCTCAAGTAGCTTAGCTTCTATCAATTTAGCTTTGCCCCTTCTGAGTCCGACCCTCATTCGTGCTAACAGTTCCTCCATTTCAAAAGGCTTGGTAACATAATCATCTGCACCAAGATCCAAACCTATCACCTTATCCGTTATATCTCTCCTTGCGGTCAGCATAATTATAGAGATGCTTGATATCTTTCGCACTTTTCTGCAAACTTCCATCCCACTGATTTCAGGAAGCATTAAATCAAGTAAAATAATCCCATATTGTCCACTATGAAAC
>JBASLQ010000023.1:0-1537 GCA_049656425.1 Sedimentibacter sp. | reverse complement strand
GGTTTTTCGATTTTTTTACCTTTTTTACTCCAATCAAAATAATAATTGGCATTATTCCATATGCGAATAAATATATAAATATATTGCTAGAAAATTCAAGTGTCTTCAATTTACTATTCACCCCATTTTTGCTTTTATTGAATAATTATACCATAAAAAGCAACTCCATAGAAGTTGCTTCTCGAAAATTCTTGTATAGTCTAATATTATTTGCCTTTTTTAGTGGTTTTATTCTTATCTATGATATCATTTATTTTTCCAGCGAAACCTTCTTTAATATCATTTACCTTATTAGCAATATTTGTTTTCTCCTTAAGATCTGACGCAGCAGACTGAATTTTACCTTCTAATTCTAGTTGTTCATTATTAGTAATTTTTCCAATTACCTCCTTAACTTCACCTGAAATTTTATCTTTGGCATTTTTGATTTTATTCTTTGAATCTGTCATAATTACCTCCATTAAATAAAGTTGTGCTTTTCGAAATCATGAAAGCCTTTTGATAATTATAAATGTTATGTGCATCAGTTTAACCATTACACACAATTGTAACTTTTAGTATTTACTTAAGACCATCAAAATGAGTCCGATATGCATCATCTGTTTATATATCTTACATTATCTATAAACATTTATTAACAAAACGCAGATTAATTAGCTATGGTTTAATCTTTTTATCTGCTTTTTATATAATACCCTTTATTATAGTATTAAAACATAATTAATTCTTACATGTACAAGAGTAGTAATAATTTAGCGCTTTTAAACTTCGTAACATTTGTTAATATTCTCGTAAAGATTTTTCATATTTTTGAAATACTCAGATAATATTCCTAAAGTATAATCATTTTAGTAAGGAGGATACAAGTTGAAACATTCTTGAGTTTGAGCAAGAATAGTAAATAAGAAGAAATATAATTGTATATTTCTAAAAAACAAAATATTTGATACTAAGAAACAAAAGCTAAATTAATACAAAATTTAAGGAGGACATTTTATGTCAATGTTAAAAAATAAGTTTGCAAAGATTGCAATGAGTTTTACGGTTACATCATTTATGGTCTTCGGAACCATGATGCCTGTCAGTGCTGCTGTGGTTCAGCCAAAATTAGACAATGATTGTGAAATTGTAGCACAAGATGAAAATTTAGATTTGAAGGATAAAGCTTCAGCACAAATTACATGTGATGAAGATGGTAATAGGGTTATTACAGTTTCACCAGATGGAGAAAGGGTTATGACAATTACGCCAAGGTCTAACTATAGATCGCATAATCGTAATTTTCAAAACGGAGCAGTTGATGTTACAACTCCCACAGTTATTATAGAGACTCCAGTAGACGAAGAGACTCCAGTAGATGTAGAAACACCAATAGACGAAGAAACACCAGTAGATGAAGAAACACCAGTTGACGAAGAAACACCAGTTGACGAAGAAACACCAGTTGACGAAGAAACACCAGTAGATGAAGAGACTCCAGTAGACGAAGAAACACCAGTTGACGAAGAGACTCCAGTAGACGAAGAAACACCAGTTG
>JBASLQ010000022.1:0-1923 GCA_049656425.1 Sedimentibacter sp. | reverse complement strand
AAAATTCGAAGAGAAGCCACATAAGATTGCTGAACATGTAAAAAGCGCAAATCCGAACAAGAATATTTTCCTCTGCCCTAAGAGATCGGAAAGCCTACCAATTGGGATTAATGTTACCGTCATTACGAGCAGATAAATTAAAACGATCCATTCCGATTGGCTAAGTGACAGTTTTAGAGAACGTTCTATAGTGGGTAGGATAGTGCTTGTTAAGCTTGAATTTAAAGAGGAGAGAAACGCACCAATTCCTACACAGAGAAGAACAAGCCATTTGTTTTGTTTTGGAAGTATAGTATTATCCATAGAATTAAAACCCCTACTTATATTTTTTATTTAAATTTATTATACCACGCCAATATATATATGTAAAATACGTAAATGTGATATAATTAATATCAAAATATATATAAATAGAGGTGCTTATGTTGAATCAAACACAGCTTACATACTTTAAAGCAATAGCTGAAGAAGGTAGCATTACCAAAGCGGCAGATCGAGTTCATGTCCCACAGCCCTATTTAAGCAATCAGTTAAAAAATATGGAACATGAACTTGGCGTAAAGTTAGCGATTAGGAGTACTCGGAAATTTCAGCTTACTGACGCAGGAAAACACTTTTTTGAACGGGCTACACAAATTCTTGAGTTGATGAATACAACAAGTAAAGAATTAGAATCATATGAAACCGGATTGCAGGGTACGCTTAAAATTGGAACGCTTGCAACATCCGCAGCAATTCTCTTATCAGATTCTATACAAAAGTTTCATAAGAAATACCCGAATGTCAAATTTGAAATTAGAAATATGGTTACACAAAGGATACAGGAATCACTAAAGATTGGAACAATCGAACTTGGAATTATACGTACTCCATTTAACACAGATGATTTCGATTCATTCAATTTGCCTGAACAACCAATGGTTGCAGTTCAAAATACCGAATACAAAAACAATAAAAATATCATTCCTCTTAGAGAGCTTTCCAAAAAGCCTTTGCTCGTTAACTACAGGTTTGAATCTATGATAGTTAACGCCTGCCACTCAGCAGGCTTTGAACCAAATATTCTATGTAATGTTGATGATACACGTTTAATTTTACTTTGGACAAATTCCGGAATGGGTACAGCAATCATTCCGAAGGATTGGATCAATATTTTACCTGAATTAAATTTGTACTATCGCGAAATTAACGATCCAACATTGAAAACCAGCTCTGCCGTTATATGGACAAAAAATCACACCTTATCTTCTGTTGCACGAAATTTCTTAGATACTTTTAAACGGTAATAACCCCGTAAAATACTTACAAGTACTGCCACTTAGCTAAGATAAAAGGATACGGCAAGTAAATTTAAACTCAAGTTGTGCCTGTCACCACTTGAGTTATGTCACCACTTGAGTTAATGTTCAAACGGAATTTACACAGCTTTCGTTTATGATGCTTTGGGCCGAATTGTTTCCATAGAAAATTACAATACGGGGAGTGGCACGCCGTTTGACTTCCTACTATATTCTTACGATGCAAACGGAAATCCCACCAATGTAATAACTGGTGTGGGAAGCTTTTCATATAGTTATGATGCGTTAAATCAATTAGTAAAGGAAACAACATTAGAAGGCGCAGAAATAGATTATCAATATGATGCAGCCGGCAATAGGGTACAAAAAAAATTTATACCGCCCTTTGGAAGTGCTACTACAACTACCTATACTTATAATAATGCAAATGAACTTACTTCCGTTGGATCACAGCAATACACATATGATACTAATTAGTTTTTAATATTACAATAAATATATTGCTAAATACTCACAAATATGGTATAATTAGTATTATACATGTTAGGAGAATTTATATAATGGAAACTAAAGGAAGACCTCAAAAAAACATATACCGAAGAACAAAAAGCAGAGATAAAAAAAG
>JBASLQ010000021.1:0-4282 GCA_049656425.1 Sedimentibacter sp. | reverse complement strand
GATAATACCAATTCCAAGAAGCATAAGTTCAAGCTGTGGTTTATGTGTGAGATTTTCCAAGGAAGATATGGATAATCTAAAAAATATTATTGTACAAAAAAGCTTGGTTTATGACAATATTTATATGGACATTTAGCTATATAGCATATGACAAATAGCACCCGCATATAAAACCTATTAACAGGAAAACGGCGCTGCTTTTTCCTTTGTGCAATATATAAGCTTCAGGAATCAGTTGATTTGCTGATACATAAAGCATGCTGCTTGCTGCTGTTGAGAGGCAAAAAGCTATAAAATATTCTGATATGTCTCCAAGAACTGCTCCTAAAACAGCACCAAATGCAGTAGGAAGGCCTGTAAGCATAGTCAACAGCACGACAGTCAAGGGTGAAGCTCCTGCCATAACAAGAGGAATTCCGACACTCATACCTTCAGGAATATTGTGAGCTGCAATTAATATTCCTATTTTTATGCCTAAATTTTCCGAATAAACAGAACTTGATCCAACTGCCACTCCTTCGGGAAAATTGTGAAGGCTGAGACTGATGAAAATTATGAAGCTCATTTTAATATAATTCAATTTTTTTCCCTTGTATTTGCTTAATTTTTGAGCCGGAATCATTTCTTCAGCAAAAAATACTACAATTAAACCAATGGCGAGACCTAAAGTTACAATAAAGAATCCGCCGATTTCATATGCTTCCGGCATAAGATCAAAGGATATTATTGCAAGCATTATACCTGCTGCAAAGCTTAACAGTCCGGAAACTGTTCTGTCGCTTGGCTTTTTTATTAAAACAGATATTAATCCTCCTATGCAAGTACCAATTCCGCCTATTATAAATCCTACAATAAAATAATAAATTATATCCAAAATTTCCTCCTGTTTGTTTATATAGTAATATATATGCGGATATACTGTTTTCAGAAATTAAATATTTATTAAGAAGTAAATTCTTGTGCATAAAGTTAATGTAGTATATAATTAACGTTAGATTACCCATATAGCTATAGATTGGCAACAGATGAAGGATGATTCTAACTGGCAGTTAATTTATGGTCGGTTTGTTTATCAATTGCTTAATTTATATTAGAAAGGAATAATAAATGGAAGAAATAATTCAAACAAAAATAGTGAAAATGGATCCCGACAATATAGATTATAATATTATTAAAGAAGCTGCAGATATTATAAATAACGGCGGCGTAGTTGTGTTTCCAACAGAAACAGTTTATGGAATAGGTGCAGATGCATTAAATGATGTAGCTGTTGATAAAATATTCAAAGCTAAAGGAAGGCCACAAGACAATCCATTAATTGTACATATTGCTGAATTTTCTGAATTATATGATTTAGCAAAAGAAGTTCCTGAAAATGCAAAACTTTTGGCTGAAAAATACTGGCCTGGACCTCTTACCATGATAATTTATAAAAAAGATATTTTATCAGATAAAATAACAGCAGGACTTGATACAGCTGCTATAAGACTTCCTGATAATAAAATTGCCCTTGCTCTCATTAAAGCGAGCAAGAAACCAATAGCTGCACCAAGTGCAAATACATCAGGAAAGCCAAGTCCGACAGAAGCTTCACATGTTATAGAAGATCTCATGGGCAAAGTTGACATGATTATTGACGGAGGCAGCACTTACATAGGTGTGGAATCTTCAGTTGTTGACATGACAAGCGAAATACCGATGATATTAAGACCAGGCGGAATAACTAAAGAAGATATTGTAAAAGTTCTTGGCAAATGCGATTACGATCCTGCAATAATAGGAAGAGACGAGAAAATTGTTCCGAAATCTCCTGGTCAAAAATACAGGCATTATCACCCAAAAGCAAAAGTAATATTATATAAAGGAACAGAAGAAAATATAGCATATAAAATAAATGAAGATTATGAACAGCTTGTTTCTGAAGGAAATAAGGTTGGAATTATGTCCACTTTACAAACGGAAAAATATTATGATGGAAAAACCTCAATTTGCTGTGGAGACAGAACAAAACTCATCACTATTTCGTCTAACTTATTTAAGGATTTAAGAGATTTTGATCATATGTGCATGGATATTATTCTTACAGAAGCAATTGATGAAGATGGACTTGGAAAAGCTATTATGAACAGATTAGAGAAAGCAGCCAACAAAACAATAATTGTGTGAGGTGAAATATGAATATTTTATTTGTCTGCACAGGAAATACCTGTAGAAGCAGCATGGCAGAGGGTATTTTTAAATATTTGCTTAAAAATAATAATATTGATAATATAAATGCAGCATCAGCAGGAATAAGTGCTTTAAATGGTGATAAAGCCAATGAGAAAGCAGTAAGCGTTTTAAAAAAGCAAGGAATTGACATAACAGGACATAAAGCAAGGCAGATTACTAATGAAATAATTGAAACATCAAATTTAATTTTAACTATGACATATAATCATAAAGTGCTCATACGAAAGTATGCGCCTGAAGCTTCTGAAAAAGTATTTACCTTAAAAGAATTTGCTAATATAGTTAATGATGATACTTTTAATAATAAATTGGACATTGATGACCCGTATGGAATGGATTATGATGTTTATGAACAAAGTATGGAAGAAATAAAAGCTGAACTTGAAAAAATAATTAAAAATATAGATGAATTGTCAACGATGGAGGAAAAATGAAAATAGTACTTGCATGCGATCATGGCGGATTAGAATTAAAGGAAGCAGTAAAATGTCATTTAATAAAAAAAGGATACGACATAAATGACATTGGTGTACACGATACAAATTCTGTTGACTATCCCGATTATGGTAAAAGTGCTGCAGAAATTGTCGCTAAAAATGAAGCGGACAAAGGAATAATATTTTGCGGAACCGGGATAGGAATATCAATAGCTGCCAACAAAGTAAAAGGAATCAGATGCGCTTTATGCACTAATGAATATATGGCAAGAATGTCCAGAATGCACAACGATGCTAATATGCTCGCTTTGGGAAACCGCGTAATTGGGCAGGGTACAGCTCTTGACATAGTAGATGTATGGATTTCAACTGAGTTTGAAGGCGGAAGACATGAAAACAGAGTTAAAAAACTAATGGAAATCGAAAAAAATAATATTGAAGAGGAATAGAGATGCCTAGTTATTTTATAGCTTTTATTTCAGCAGTAATTATATCATTTATAATGACTCCGCCAGCAAGAAAGCTTGCAATTAGGGTTGGAGCTCTTGATATACCAAAAGATGCAAGGAAAATTCATAAAAAACCAATGCCTTATTTTGGAGGACTGGCAATATATGTTTCAATAATGGCATGCATGTTTGTATACATGCCCCATACAAGAACAAATTTATTTATAATGGCAGGAGCAACAATTATCGTATTGACAGGAATAGTTGATGATATGTATGGAATGCCTGCAAAAATAAAAATGCTCTTGCAGTTAATAGCAGCAGCTGTTGCCATTAGCGGAGGAGTCCAAATACATTTTATTTCAAACCCTCTTTCAGCAACTGGAATGAGTTATTTGCTTTCATGGTTATCTATTCCTATAACATTGTTTTGGATAGTAGGTATCACAAACACAATTAATTTAATAGATGGTTTAGATGGTCTTGCTTCTGGTGTTGCAAGCATTGCTGCAACAACGTTGTTGTTTACAGCAGCCACTATGGGACATGATTTTATTATGATGCAATGTGCAATAATTGCAGGAGCTTCTCTTGGATTTTTGCCATTTAATTTTAACCCGGCAAAAATTTTCATGGGGGACACAGGTTCCCTTCTTTTGGGATATATGCTTGCAGTTACTTCCGTTTCAGGTATGGTAAAAAGCGTTGCAGCTGTTACTTTGGCAGTTCCTGTATTTGCGTTGGGATTGCCAATCTTTGATACAGCATTTGCAATTATAAGAAGATATATAAATAAAAAACCTATAATGGAAGCAGATAAAGAGCATCTGCATCATAAACTTATGAAAATTGGTCTCAATCAAAGACAAACAGTCTTAGTAATGTATTTTATAAGCATGGTGTTAGGAATTGTTGCTGTAATCATCGCTGATGCAGATCCTTTCGTTGGAATTACTGTTGCGACGATAGTAGTAATTGCAGTATTTTGCTTAGCAAGAAAAGCAGGATTATTTAAAAGAAAAGAACAATAGCGGAGGTTAGCGTGAAAAATAGTGTGTATAAGCGTAAAAATAGGTATACTTAATAAAGGCTTTTAAAGCCCCTAAAAATTAAATAATTTCAATTAAGCTACAATAATGTCGGAATCTTTAATTATACCTTCAG
>JBASLQ010000020.1:0-2903 GCA_049656425.1 Sedimentibacter sp. | reverse complement strand
AACAAAAAATAGATATTTTAGTGCTTGAAGTGGGCATGGGCGGAAGATTTGATGCAAGCAATGTTGTAAAAGACACATTAGTTTCAGCTATTGCTTCCATAAGCCTTGATCATACTGAATATCTTGGGAATACTTTGGGAGAAATAGCTTTTGAAAAAGCAGGAATAATTAAAGAAAATTCAAATGTTGTTATATATCCTCAGGATGATGAAATAGTCAATGTAATCAAGGAAGAAGCAAAGAAGAAAAATGCATGCTTTTATGAAGTGAATAAGAACAATATAAGAAAAATCAAAAGTGACTTAACTGGACAAACTTTTTCATATTTAAAAACAGATGTATTTAATCTGCCTGAACTAAAAATAAATTTCCTTGGAAATTACCAGCTTTATAATGTATTGACGGTTCTTCAAACTTTGGAAATCATTAAAAATTTAGGTTACAACATTACTGAAGAAAATATAATAAAAGGACTTGCAAACTGCAATTATGCGGGAAGATTTGAAATTTTATGCAAGAGCCCTGTGATTATTCTTGATGGTGGTCACAATTTAAATGGAATTGAATACTTTTCAAAAACTGTGATGGAAAATTTCGGTAAAAAGAAAATTATTTTATTTTATGGAATGTTAAAGGACAAAAATCCTGAAAGTGTACTGGATTATTTAATACCATTATGCAAGAGAGTTTACACTGTAACTCCAAACAGTCCAAGGGCAATGAATTCACTTGAAATGGCTGAACTGATTGAAAAACATTTTAATCTGGAGGTAACACCTTTAAATAAAGTTGATGAAATAATTAATATATTAGGAAATGTGGACAAGGACGATATTGTTGCATTTGTTGGTTCTTTATACATGATTGGCGAAGTAAGAACATTGCTTAAAAAATATATAGAAGCTGATTCATGCAGCATGGCTTAATAATAAGTATATACTAATAGCAATTTATTTAAAATTTTCGTAAAGGAAGAATGAAATGAGTGTATTAATGAGTATAAAAACAGAACTTTTGCACATAGTGGAAGCATTGCATGCAGTTACAAATGTGGATATTTTAATAGTTGACGATAATCTTGACAGAATAGTGTCTACAGTCCAAAAGGAATATGTAGGAAACAAAGCTCCAATTTTTTCTGCTTTTCATAAATGCATTATGACTGGTGAACAATTTTTCCTTAAAAATCCAAAGGAAGACCCAATATGTATCAAGTGTGAAAATTTGAGAAGCTGCAAAGAACTTATTGAATTTTGCATTCCCATAAAACTTAATGATGAAATAATTGGTGTTTTAGGTATGTGTGCTTATGATGAAGTAGCAAAACAAAACCTGATTGTCAACCAGGACAGTTATATGAATTTTGAAAGTCAGTTGAGCGATATTATTTCAACGATTTTAAGTGAAAAAAATGCTGCAAAAAAACTTGAATACAAGTCTTCGGAACTTGTAACATTAATTAATTCACTTAATGAAGGAATTATTATTATAAACAACAGCAAAGAAATAATAACTACAAACAACTATATTAATGAGAAGTTAAATGTAAACATAAATAAAATGCCGGATATATGGGAATTGTTAACTGAGAAAATATACAACAAGCTTATTTCGCAAAATTTAAATGGAGAAGCAGGACCTGTGAAACTTAATGGAATGGAGTTTATGATTAATTCTAATCCTATTGTTATAAAAGAAAAACAAGAAGGAATTGTACTTGTATTGTCTGACTTTAACAAAATGAAAGAATCTGTACTTGAAGAAAACAGAAAAAAAGACCTTATAACATTTGATGAAATAGTAGGTGAAAGTGAAGTTATTCTTCAAGCAAGGAGAGAAGCTATACAGGTTGCAGAAAAACATGCTTCTGTGTTAATAATGGGAGAATCAGGAACCGGCAAAGAAGTGTTTGCCAGGGCTATTCATGCTGCAAGCAGCAGAAAGAATGGTGTTTTTATGGCTGTCAACTGTGGAGCTATACCTGAAAATTTAATTGAAAGCGAACTTTTTGGCTATGAAAAGGGTTCTTTTACAGGCGCAAGCAATTCGGGCAAACCGGGAAAGTTTGAAATCTGCAAGGATGGTACTCTTTTCCTTGATGAAATAGGAGATCTTCCATTTCTCATGCAGGTTAAGCTAAACAGGGCACTTGAAGAAAAAGAAATTGTAAGAGTTGGAGGAAATGTTCCGATTAAAGTAAATCCAAGAATTATTTCAGCTACACATAAGAATTTAGGTTCAATGGTTGAAAGCAATTTATTCAGAGATGACTTATTCTACAGACTGAATGTTGTTCCCATATATCTTCCTTCTCTTAGAGATCGCGGCTATGATGTAATTATTTTGGCAAGATATTTTTTAGATCGTTTTGCAAAAGTTTATAACAAAAATTTGACAGGGTTTACGCCAAATGCTGAAGTTCTTCTTTTAAATTATAAGTTTCCCGGAAATATCAGAGAACTTCGAAATTTAATTGAATATGCTGTAATATTTGAAGAAAACAGTGTTATAGGTGCTGAAAATATAAAAAAGAAAATTGGCGACTTTAATGAACCAGGAAATTTAAAACTTGCAGATTTAACAAAGGCTTATGAAAAATCTGTTATTAATAATAAAATTCAAAAGGTGGGCGATACAGTTGATTCTAAAAAGGAGGCAGCTCGCCAGTTAGGAATCAGCATAGCAACATTGTATAGAAAATTGGAAATTTAACAGCATAATACATAGCAAAATAAGAGATAAAACAAAATAAACTTTAAATGTCCTCATGTCTGACTTAATTGATTTCTATAGTCTAAATTAATTTTGACTTTATATTGTTTTTAGGGTAAAATATTATAATTAGATATAAAAATTATATGAGGTAATAATGAACAGAAATTTTAAAACATCCAGCATAACAG
>JBASLQ010000019.1:0-3181 GCA_049656425.1 Sedimentibacter sp. | reverse complement strand
AAATGATAAATATTTTTGTTGTGCACATTTTTAATAATTTTAAGCTAATTTATCAACAAGGTTATAAAATGCCAAAAAAGTTTTGGTAAAAGGGAGTAGCAATTAGCAATTAAATCATAAAAATACGTTTATTATGATTTATTAGTTTTTGCAACGCAAATAATTCTTATTGCTTATTTCTTGAAATATTACATAAATTATGCTAAACTGAATTATTGAAAATAATTGTAGAACAGAAGGGAATAATACTATGGATTTTACGACAATAATGTATACTTCAATGATTTTAATTGTAGCTTTTTTTGTGACTACAAGTTTTAGAAATGATTTGAAATATAAAAAAGAAAACATGAGAATATTATTTAGTTTAAATGAAGATGACAAAACAACACATTTGTTAAGCAGTCTGGTTATTGTTATTCTTATTTTATTTGCAGGTATCAGCATAATAGGAATAATAAATACAAAAAATTATACGAATGAGGGGGTTCTCGGCATGATAATTATGCCAATTTTGCTGATGGTATTATATCTGCCTATGATGAAAAAAACAAGAATTTCAAGTTTGGGAATTCATAAAAAAAATTATCTTATAAGATGGGAAGACATTAAGGGAATAAATTATTTAAAGCCTAACGCAAAAGACAAAATTGCGGTTAAAATATTATATAATGTTGGATTAAAAGATTCGACTGTAGAATTAACATTCGTTAAAGATGATGAACAGTTGGAAACTTTTAAGGATGTAGTAAAACAATATAGGAGTACTAAAAAAAAGGATAAGAAAAGTGGAAAATAAATTTATAGACAGTCATGCTCATCTTGATGATGGAAGGTTTGATGAAGACCGGGAAGAGCTGATAAATTCGTTAAATGACAATGGTATTGAAATGGTTTTAAATCCGGGAGCTGATTTAAACACTTCTAAAGCAGCAGTTTCGTTAGCTGAAAAGTTTTCTTTCATTTATGCAGCAGTTGGTTGTCATCCTCATGATTCCAAAGATATGAATGATGATACCATGAACATATTCAGAGAATTATCAAAAAATAAAAAGGTTATTGCCATAGGTGAAATTGGTCTTGATTATTTCTATGACAATTCGGACAGAATTGTTCAGCGCAAATGGTTCAGAGAACAGATCAGGCTTGCTAAAGAACTTGATTTGCCATATATTGTACATGACAGAGATGCTCATGAAGATGTTTTTAAAATCATGAAAGAAGAACACTATGATGGCACAAGGGGAATACTTCACTGTTATTCAGGCAGTGTGGAAATGGCAAGAGAATTTATTAAATTGGGATTTTATATTTCACTTGGAGGGCCTGTAACTTTTAAAAAAGCGAAAACTCCTAAGCTCGTGGCAATGGAAATTCCATTGGATAAACTCCTGATAGAAACAGATTCTCCTTATTTGACTCCGGAACCATTCAGAGGCAAGAGAAACGAGCCTGACTATGTGAAATATGTTGCAGCAGAAATTGCAAACATTAAAAACATTTCAGTTGATACGGTGGCTGAAAAAACTAATGAAAACTTCAAAAGATTATTTTGCTTGTAATATAACAGGAGTAATTATGTATAAGCTGGAAAGACATTTTTATGATAGAGATGCACGTATTGTGGGGGAAGACTTAGTTGGCGATGAAATTTTTGTTGAAGATGATGGGTACAATAATTTTAAAGTTGAAAAAACCAAGCGAATAAATATTGATTATGCTGAAGAAGCAAAGGATTTTTTGTGGAGATATTTAATGAAAAAGTAAATAATTCTAATCTAATTAATAAAAATTGTTTTCTTTCTTATAACTGTTACTGCAAAGGAAAATATTCCACTGAATATTAAACTGAAATAATAACTTATACCTCTCCATAACAATAAAGCTGTTGAAACTTTATTCGGGGGAAATAAGTGTCCAAGCAAGAGCATAAAACCAACTTCGCTTGCACCTGCTGTGCCTGGAGTAGGTATAAATGATACTGCCATGTAAAGAAATGACTGCATGCATATTACTTCAATTGCGCTTGCTCCTTCTAAATTCAGAGATTTGTATATAAAAAATGTAATGCTGAACAATACTGTCAATTGTATGAAGGTAATTGCAAACATCTTTATGGTAAACAAATAATCTTTTTTTAATTTTCCAATACTGTCTTTGTATTCTGACACAAAATTTTCAGTTCTTTGAATTAAATTATTAATATCTTTGACTATATGGAGTTTGTATAATAAATTATATAATGATTTACAAAATTTCAATAAAATATTTGGATTAAAAGCAATCAATATTATGATGCTAAGCATTACCATATTAATAGTTAATCCTATAATTATAAAAACAGAAGCACCAGTGCGATATTTATATAGAAGCTTTGCCTTGTAAACTGCGAGACTGAATGAATAAATTGTCACACTTACTTGAAACAACAAAAACTTGCATAAAAGGATGGCTGTACCGCTGCTGAAGGGAATGTCTTCGTCCTTCAAAATTAATAATTGAACAGGCTGACCTCCTGTTGCAAGAGGAGTTATGTTGCTGTAATATTGTCCAATCATAGTAGTTTTAAATGCAAGCCAAAAAGTTTTCATAGTGCTTTTATTATCAGTAAATTTAATAATCAAAGCATAAATCATACCAGCTTCAAGAAGCCAAAAAATAAAAATAAATAAAATTGCAATTAAAATATATTTTATGTTTATATTTTTTATTGTTATGAATAAATTTATTAATTCATTGTTTTTAAACAATATAAATAACAATATTATTGCAGATAAAGCAATGAATATGAAACTAAATGTTTTTTTCTTATTTTTAAAACCCATTTAGATCACCTCATGCAAGACATAATCAGTAACTTGGTTGTAATGGAGAGTCTTTTTTAAGTTTTTAATATTATTGTAATAATAATTTATTATATTATCATTATTAATGCAATAATCTAATATGGCTGATAAATTATTAATGTCATCAATGACAATGCCTATTTTATTTTGCTTTATAAATTCAATATTTCCCTTTTCTTGACCTATATTAGAATTTAATATTATTAATGGCAATTCTTTATTTATTGCTTCAAATAATGTTACACCGCCAGGTTTTGTTATCATAATGACTGATTCATCCATTAGTTTATCTAAGTTGTCAACATAGCCGTATATTTTTATATTAGAATACATGT
>JBASLQ010000018.1:0-7293 GCA_049656425.1 Sedimentibacter sp. | reverse complement strand
GCATGTCACATGTATTTCATAGTCATGTGCTAAAGATTCAGCGCTGCATGAATCTACACTGCTATCATTGATTAAGTGGCCATAAAAATTAATTTTGCTCTTATGGGGTATTTTATTGCCTGAATTTTCAAGGCTGTTTTCAGTGTGATTGTCACATAGGGCAATGTCAAATGTAAGTGTATTTATGGAATTTGGAGACATAATAAAGTTGTTGGCAAAAATAATTACATTGTTGTTTCCAAGTTCTATAGTTGGTTCCACAGCATTTGTTTTTTCCAGCAATGATGCGTCCGGTCCTGAATGAGTCATATTCTTTAAATAGCGTATGCCATTTCCAAGTGTGGAACTGAATGAGCATAATTTAGGGTATTCACAAGTATTTTTAAATTGAATTTTAAGTTGATAAATGTGTGAAGGGATAAAAGAAGTATTAGGTATACCGGCTCCTTTTAGCAATCTTTCTGGGGCATCTATGAAAATTGTACATTCTTTCATTTAGTTCATTCCTTTCTTGATAATATAAAGATGCATAATGTATATTATTCCTGTCACCTAAATTTGTGTAAATTAAATATAAAAAATTATGGAGTTTTAAGTTAAATTATGATAAAATTATTTATCATTAAAATGTGATAATAATTACCAGGAGGGTATTATGCGAAATATAAAAATTTACTCAAGCAATACATGTTCAAACTGTACAGCTGCAAAAGAGTACATTAAGGAAAAAGGATATAAATACGAAGAAAAAAATGTGTCAACAGATCCTGCAGCTAAAAAAGAATTAATAGCTATGGGCTATATGGGTGTTCCGGTAATAATGATTGATGAGGATGTTGTTGTAGGGTTTAACAGAAGCAAACTAGATGAATTGTTGTAGTTATAAAGGAGGGTGTACATCCTCCTTTATTAATATTGGAGGCTGTTATGAAAATAGAAAACATGCAAAAAATACAAACTGGATTTTACAATACACCTATTCATAAACTAGAGAACTTAAGCAAAAAATACGGAATGAACATTTATATCAAAAGAGATGATATGACTGGTTACGCACTTGGCGGAAATAAACTGAGAAAAATTACCAAGGACAAAAATGTAATGCTTTTACATACTGGCGGTGTTCCTGGATTATTTTCTGAAGGTCATTCTGAAGCAATGCAGGAAGAACTTTGGGGAATTCCTCAAAAAGAATTTAAATTATAACGTTTACATAATTAACTAAATAACTAAAAAATTTACATACTATTAAATAAAAATAAGTTAATAATATATATAAGCAAACATTTTAACAGCTGTTTAATTGTTGCTTTTCAAATAAAAATCCGGCATATAGCCGGTTTTTGCTTTAATCATATAGAACACACTAAATTATTTACTGCACTTATTTATTCAATGCAGCCAATAAATGTTCAAGGTTCATGCCATGAACAGCTGCAGCTTCTTCTAATGTTTCCATTTGAGCGCCTGGACATCCTACGCAACCCATTCCGTGAGCCATTAATATTTCAGCTGATTCTGGTCTTGCTGAAATAACTTCACGAATAACCATGTCTTTTGTAATTGCCATTGTCTTGCCTCCTTAAATAATTAGTAATATTATTACTTAAATAATATTATACAATACGATAAACATATATTCAATACAATAATTTATAAAAATTACTAACGTATTCCTAAATCATAAAATTAAAAACTATTTGAATAGAAGTTTGATGTATGATATAATTTAAAATATTATGAAACTGAAGTTACCGTAATTAATTATTTGAATTATGGTATATAATCAGAACTTTTTAATTTAGATTTTCAAAATATTGCTTAATTATGACTATATAATTTATATAGCAAGGATCAAAGGAGATTCTAATATGTATCGTGAATTTAATGAAAAAATAAGTTACATGAAAGAATGTATACAGAAAAAGTATAAATTAAAGGGGCTTTTAAAACAAACAGAGCAAGACATGATTAGAGAGAAGCTTCTTTTAAATAAAATTCTAAATGACATTGAAAAGGAAAATCAATATGTTTTTAAGTTGGAGTTAGCAAATATTACTTCATTATTTTATGCCATATTAGGAAACAAAGAAGGAAAAATTGTAAAAGAAAAACAGAAATTGTTAAAAGCAAGGCTAAGGTATGATCAATGCAGGCACAATGTTGAATATCTTGCAGAAGAATCTAAAAAAATTGTTGATAAACTTTCAAATATTGAGGTTTGTGATTCTGATTATGAAGACCTTATAAATAAAAAGTTGGAAGATATACATATTGAAGATAAAGAAACCGGTGAAGAACTTAAAAGATTAATCAAACGCAAAGAAAGTATGAAAGCTAACATTAAAGAAATTGATGAAGCTATAAAATGCGGGGAAGATGCATTAAGAGCCATCGAAGAAACGATTAAGCAGCTTGAAAGTACAGAAAATTGGGGAATTGTTGACATTGATGATGATGGTGTTATTTCGATGAAATGCAACCATGTGGATGAAGCAAGAAAATATGCTGAAGAAGCTCAGAGAATGCTTGGAAGGTTTAAAAGAGAAATTTCTGATATTATTATGATGACAGGAGCTGAAATTGCTGTTGGTACATTTGATACTTTTGCAGACAGTTTTTTCGAAGGATTAATATTTGACTGGGTTATACAATCTGTAATAGGCAAAACTCTGGATTCAGTTAAAAATATTAAAAATGAAACCGATAAGGCAATGTCCAAGCTTTATGAGGAAAAAGTCACAGAAGAATTCATGATAAATCAAATTGAAGAGCAAATAAATCACATTATGAAAAATGCATAAAATATATTGACAATAAAATAATTATAATGTAATATAACTTTATCACATAACTGGCGGAAAGTGGGTTACCACGAGGGAGTGTGAATTAAATTAAAAGTCGACCGCCTGGGCTATGCTCAGGTGGTTTTTTGTGTTCCTGAGCAAATACTTTGGGAGGAACTATTATGAACGAAACATGGAAAGATTTTAAAACAGGTAACTGGACAGAGGAAATTGATGTAAGAGATTTCATACAAAAAAATTACAAGCTTTATGAAGGTGATGAAGAATTTTTAAGCGGTCCAACTGAAAGAACAAGAAATTTATTTGAAAAAGCTTCAAAATTAATGAAAGAAGAACTGGAAAAAGGAGTTCTTGATATAGATACACAGCACATATCAGGAATTGATAACTTTGAACCTGGATATCTTGACAAAGATAATGAAATAATTGTTGGATTCCAAACAAATGAACCTTTAAAAAGGATGATTAACCCTTTTGGCGGCATAAAAATGGTAGAGCAGTCATTGGAAGCTTATGGATATGGAGCACCTGAAGAATTGCTTGATGTATTTCACAAATACAGAAAAACTCATAACCAAGGAGTTTTTGATGTTTATACGCCGGAAATGAAAGCAGCAAGAAGTGTGGGTTTGTTGACGGGCCTTCCTGATGCATATGGAAGAGGAAGAATAATTGGCGATTTCAGAAGAATTGCACTTTACGGAATAGATTATTTAATAGAAAAAAAAGATGAAGAATATAAAAATATAACATTGCCTATGACAGAAGAAAATATCAGGGCAAGAGAAGAAATAAAAGAACAAATAAGAGCATTGAAAGCTATGATTTCCATGGCTAAAAAATATGGCATAGACATTTCTAAACCTTCAACAAATACAATGGAAGCAGTTCAGGCTGTTTACTTTGGATACCTGGCGGGTGTGAAGGAAAGCAATGGTGCAGCAATGTCTCTTGGAAGAGTCAGCACATTTATAGATATATTTATTGAACGTGACTTAAACAGCGGCATACTTACAGAAAATGCAGCACAGGAAATTATCGACCAATTCGTACTGAAACTTCGCATGGTTCGCCATTTAAGAACTCCGGAATACAATGAATTGTTCGCAGGAGATCCAAACTGGGTTACAGAATCACTAGGCGGCATGGGTCTTGATGGAAGAACATTAGTGTCTAAAACATCATTCAGATTTTTGCACACGCTGACTAATTTGTCATCAGCACCAGAACCTAATATGACTGTTCTTTGGTCAAACAATCTTCCTGAAGGATTTAAAAAATACTGCACAAAAATGTCCATTGAAACATCAGCAATTCAATATGAAAATGATGATGTTATGAGGACTATGCATGGTGATGACTATGGAATTGCCTGCTGCGTATCTGCTATGCGCATTGGAAAAGACATGCAGTTCTTCGGGGCAAGATGCAATTTGGCTAAATCACTGCTAATGTCTATTAACGGCGGAATAGATGAAAAAAAGAAAATAAAAGTTATTGAAAATATAGAAAAAATCAATTCAGAAATTTTACAATATGACGAAGTTTTAAATAATTATAAAATAGTGTTGGAATATGTTGCAGAGCTTTATGTAAATACAATGAACATAATTCATTACATGCATGATAAATATGCTTATGAAGCAGGACTTATGTCTCTTCATGATTACAATGTAGGAAGACTTATGGCATTTGGGGTGGCAGGACTTTCAATTGTTGCAGACTCTTTAAGTGCTATTAAATATTCAGAAGTAAAACCAGTTCGTGATGAAAATGGAATAACTGTAGATTTTAATATAGAGGGTGAATTCCCTATGTATGGAAATGATGATGACAGAGTTGACAACATAGCAGAAGAAGTTCTTGAATTTTTCTCCAAAGAATTAAAAAAGCATAAAACATACAGAAATGCAAAACACACATTATCAGTTTTAACTATTACGTCGAATGTAGTGTATGGCAAGAAAACAGGTGCAACACCAGATGGAAGAAAATCAGGAGAACCATTTTCTCCAGGCGCTAATCCAATGAACGGAAGAGATAAAAGCGGCATATTGGCATCACTTAATTCAGTAGCAAAACTTAAATATAAAGATGTTTGTGAAGACGGCATATCAAACACATTTACTGTAGTTCCCGAAACACTTGGAAAATTAGACAGACACAGAATAGATAATCTTGCTAACATATTAGATGGATACTTTGTGCAGGATGCTCACCATATAAATATAAATGTAATGAACAGAGATACATTATATGATGCAATGGAAAATCCTGAAAAATATCCAAACCTTACAATACGTGTGTCTGGTTATGCAGTAAATTTCAACAGATTAACAAGAGAACAGCAGCTTGATGTAATAAGCAGAACATTCCACGATAAAATGTAGGCAATAATATGAAAAATGGATATATACATTCAATAGAAACACTTGGTACACTTGATGGCCCGGGTATTCGTATGGTCGTGTTTTTCCAGGGATGCATACTCAGGTGTGCATACTGCCACAATCCTGATACTTGGATATTTAACAAAGGTACAGTTACAACAGCAGAAGAAATAGTAGAAAAAGCTAAAAGATATAAACCATATTTTAAATTTAATGATGGCGGCATAACTTTTTCTGGAGGAGAGCCTCTAATGCAACCGGAATTCTTGCTGGAATGTCTCAAGTTATGCAAAAAAGAAGAAATACACACAGTAATAGATACAGCAGGTGTAAGCCTTAGTGATTATGATGAAATATTAAAAAATGTTGATCTTGTTATATTGGATATCAAGCATTCAGACCCAGAGAAATATAAAATGGTAACAGGGTTAGACATAGACAGCTACTACCGGTTTAAAGAAGCATTAATAAAGAATAACAATGATATATGGCTTAAGCAGGTGGTTACACCAGGCATCAACGATACTTATGAAGATATGATTGAATTTGAAAAAGAAGTAAATTCATTTCCAAAAAGCATGATTCGGAAAGTTGAGCTGTTGCCATATCATACACTTGGAGTTTTTAAATACAAAGAATTAAACATTGATTATAAACTAGAAGGCGTGCAACCTTTATTAAAAGAAAAATTGGAAGAATTGAGAAGTTATTTAAGCATAGATATAGTAAGATAAAAATTTAAGGCTGACTCAAAGTTTATTTTGAGTCAGCCAATTTTTATAAGTAAGATTTTCTAGAAAATGAGAAATCCTGCAGATATAATTACACCGCTGAACAATAATGTAATAACACAATATCCCATGATATCTCTTGCATTTAAACCTGCTATAGAAAGTGCAGGAAGAGCCCAGAATGGTTGAACCATATTAGTCCATGCATCACCCCATGCAATAGCCATTGCAGTTTTAGCAGGATCGACTCCTAATGCATGACCAGCCGGCATCATTATAGGAGCCTGTACTGCCCATTGTCCTCCGCCTGACGGCACGAAAAAGTTTACAATACCAGCGCTCCAGAAAGTAAATAGCGGGAAAGTTGTATTGTTAGAAATACTAACGAAACCATTAGATATAACTCCTGCCAGAGATATACCTGTTTCAGGATTTGCTCCTACCATCATGCCCAGTATACCTGCATAAAATGGAAACTGAAGTATAATTCCTGCTGCACTTGATGCTGCATCATTTACTGCATCTATGTAATTTCTAAGATTTCCATGCAATAATACTCCTACAAACAAGAAGATAAAGTTTACAAAATCAAGGCTTAAATTTAAACCTACTTTAGTAAAGTTATATACAATATATGCAAAACCAAAAACTAAAGTAATAATCCATAAAATTCTGCTGCGCTCCATTTTATCAGCAGGTGAAAATTTGCTTGCATCATCTACACGTGGTTCTTTTTCAATTAATTTGATAGGATCAACTTCAACTGTATGTTCTTTGTCGGGCATCATAGCTTTACATACAAAAGGAAGTCCGAATATTATTATTCCTGAAATAAACAAATTCATTGGTGAAAATATAGTATTGCTTGTTGCTATAGTAAATGATTTATCAAAAATGTCAGGTGCTACAGTTGCTAAGGCACTTGGGTTTGCTACCTGCAATGGAATAGAGCCTGATATACCGCCATGCCATACAACGAAACCTGAATAAGCAGTTGCAATAAGTAGCCTGTAGTCAATACCTTTTACTTCTTTAGCTATTTCTCTTGCAAGCAATGCGCCAATTACCAAACCAAAACCCCAGTTAATCCAGCATGCCACTACTGATACAAAAGCTGTAATCATAATTCCTCTTGCAGGTGTTTTTGCTGCTTTTGCAATTTTTTTAAGTAAATTTTTAAAAACTTTTGCTTGTGCCATTGCACTTCCAAGTACAAGCACTAATACCATCTGCATTGTGAATGAAAGCAATCCGAAGAAACCTTTGGGTCCTGCCCAGTGAAGAATCATTTGAAATGGAGATTGTCCTGTTAATGTCACACCACCAATAAAAGTAATGATGGTTAGAACAATAGCAAAAATGAAT
>JBASLQ010000017.1:0-2827 GCA_049656425.1 Sedimentibacter sp. | reverse complement strand
CAGTTATAGTTCCAAATTTATGTCTGGCAAAACAATATAAAGAGGCCATTGATGAAATAAAAAAAGAGTTAAACATAAACAGCAATGCTTCATTAGATACAATAATTAAGTTTCAGGATGTTCTTGTTGCAAAAGAAGACAGTGAAGATGAAGAAGAACTTCGTATTTGTGTTGAAACTGCAATGAACAATGCAGTAAAAAATCTAGTTGCTATGAGATTGGTTGAAGGAGACCAGCTTGAGTGTGATATTAGGTCAAGCATGGTAAAAATTCTTGAGCTTATTGAAGAAATATCAAAAAATTCTGAGACAATTGTTGCAGATTATAAATTAAAATTTGAAGCCAGAATCAAGGAATTATTAGGTAGCACATATGAATTGGATGAAAATAGATTATACAATGAGATAGTAATATATGCCGATAAAAGTGATATTAATGAAGAAATAGTAAGATTTAAGTCACATATGGGTCAGCTTGACAATGCCTTAAAAACTGGTGGGTCAATTGGCAGAAAATTAGATTTTATAATTCAGGAAGCAAACAGGGAAATAAATACAATAGGATCTAAGATTGGAAATCTTGATATAATACAAATAGTAATAGAAATAAAGAATTTATTGGAAAAAGTAAGGGAACAAATACAAAACATAGAATAGGAGATAATGATATGGCAAACAATACTATTAACATAGGATTTGGAAATATAGCACTATCAGATAGAATTATAGCAATTGTCAGTCCCGAATCAGCACCTATTAAACGTGTTATACAAGAAACGCGTGAAAAAGGAAAACTTATTGATGCAACTTATGGAAGAAAAACAAGAGCAGTAATTGTTACTGACTGCGAATATGTAATATTATCAGCAATTCAGCCGGACACAATGGCACAGAGGTTTGATAACAACAACCACAATATCAAGTAATGAGGTGTAATGATTAATATGGACAACGGATTATTGGTGGTAATATCAGGGCCCTCAGGTGCAGGAAAGGGTACGATTTGCAGGAGACTTAAGGAGGAAGTAAGAGATTTAAAAGTCTCAGTTTCAGCTACCACAAGGAAACCAAGAGAAGGTGAAATTGAAGGAAACAGTTACTTTTTTATAAATGAAGAAGATTTTATAAAAAGAATAAATAATAACGAATTTCTTGAATATGCTAAAGTGTATGGAAATTATTACGGCACTCCTAAAAAAGAAGTGTTTAAACAGCTAGAAGAAGGTAATGATATTATTCTGGAGATTGATATTCAAGGAGCATTGCAAGTCAAAAATAACTACCCTAAAGGAGTATTCGTTTTTATACTTCCACCATCCCTGACAGAATTAAATAATAGAATTGAAAAAAGAGGAACAGACTCAAAAGAAGTTATACTTAAAAGGATGCAAAGTGCATATGATGAGTTGGATTATGCGTTTGAATATGATTATGTGGTGGTAAATGATGAGATTGAAGCTGCAGTTGAAAAAATTAAGTATATAATTTTTGCAGAAAAAAACCGCGCTATTAGGAAAAAAGCGATTATAAACAAAATCAGAGAGGTATAATATGAGAAAAATTTCAGTAGATAAATTAATAGATATGGTTGACAGCCGATATTCACTAGTAACAATAATATCAAAAAGAGCAAGACAAATTATTGACGGCTCAGACATATTAATAAAAACAACGACAAATAAACCTGTTTCAATTGCAATCGAAGAATTTTACGACAGAAAGTTTGAAGCAATTTACAATTATGATCAATATAAAAAAGATGCCGGAAAAATGGCAGCAAATGGAGTGAATTCTGAACAAGCAAGTGCAAATGAGGGATTGGAAGGACCGGAAGAAAGACAGATGTAAGAATAGTAAAAAATATAATCAGTCAATTCGACTGATTATTTAATTTTACTTAAAGTTATAAATGCGATGGAAAATGGGAGCAGCTATGTATAAAATGTATGTACAGGTAATTTTAAATAACAATTCAAAAAGCACAGATCAGCTATATACATATGGAGTACCGCAAGAACTTGAAAAAATCATTCAATCCGGAATGAGAGTAAAGGTGAATTTTGGAAGGAACAAGCATATAATTGATGCTTTAATTGTTTCTGTACTTTCATCGTGTGATTATCCTGACAATAAAATAAAGACTATTATTGATATAATAGATGAAAAGCCTATTGTTAAAGATGAAATGATAAAACTTGTCTTTTGGATTAGAGACAGATATTTATGCAAGTATTCTGATGCTATAAGGCTTATGATACCTTCCATGATAAAATATGAACACAATATAATGATAAAAGCAAAAATAGATGAATTTGTTGAACTAAGTCTCAATGAAAAAGAAAATGCTTTATTTAATATTATAAAAAATAATCCTATAGAACTAGAAAAGTTGAAAAAACTTTATAATGGCAGTGATATTTATATTTTGCTGGAAAATTTAAAGGGAAAAAATATTATTGAAGTGACAAATGTGGAACAAGGAAAAGGAAAAAGATCATTTGAAAAAATTGTTTCATTGTCAGAGAATAAGCCATTAGAAGAATATGATATAAATAAAACTTCAAATCAAATTAAAGTAATAAATTATCTGAAAGAAAATAAATCAGTTAATATTAAAAAAATAGCTAATGATTTAAATGTTTCTTCAGCTGTAATTAACAATTTAATAAAAAGGAATATTATAATAGAAGAATTTGTTTTGTATGATTCTGATGACGATGAGATTATTCTCACCGAAGATAGCTTGTTATTAAATGAAGAACAAGAATATGCATGCAATAAAATTATTTCTTCAGAAAAAAAAGTATTTCTTCTTCACGGAGTTACCG
>JBASLQ010000016.1:0-9442 GCA_049656425.1 Sedimentibacter sp. | reverse complement strand
GCTTTTTTCTGCCAAGTCCTTAATGCTCCCTTCAACGACCGGATTCTTTGTAATTAGAATGTTCTTGTAGCATTCAGTTTCCTTTGACATATATTCATTAAAAAAAGCTTGGTATTCTTCTTGAGTGGTAATACCTTTTAAATTTTCATTCCATTCTTTATATAAACTCATATTTCCCTCCGATAGTTTTTACTATGTTAATTTTAACAGAAAAAAATAAAAATTCAAGGAAAATTGATTATATTTGCAATAAAAAAGCGTCATTGACGGCGCTTAATATTATTTTTCTTTCAGCAAATCTCTAATTTCAGCAAGCAGTTCTTCCTGCGAAGGTCCTTTTGGAGCAACAGGAGCAGGTATTTCTTGTTTTTTGAATTTTTCTTTGGATTTATTTATTAACTTTACAAATAAGAAAATTGAAAGAGCAACTATTAAGAAATCTACAACATTTTGAATGAAATTGCCGTACATAATTGATGCTTCAGGCTTTATTACAGTTTCTCCATCCATGACAGCTTCGCTCAGCACATACTTTAATGACTTGAAATCTCTGCCAGCCATTATAGCCCCCAAAATCGGCATAATTAAATCATTTACTACCGAAGTTACTATTTTTCCGAAGGCACCGCCCAAAATAACGCCGATTGCTAAATCCAAAACATTTCCTTTGAATGCAAATTCCTTAAATTCTTTCCACATAATTCCTCCTTAATATTATCACAAATTATTATTGATACATTTATACCCAATTAATTCAAATAATAACATCAATATTCAATAATTGTCAATTCTTATATGCAGTTTCATCAGATGTTACACCAAGTTCAAAGCTGTCATCATAAGTGATGTATCTAATTCCATTTTCAATAAATGTATTTTCTTCATCGCCTTTGCAAACCACAAACACTTGGTTGTTTTTTGAAGCTTTTTCAAGAATCTCTTTTAATATTTTCACTTCACGCTTGTCGTTTATGTGATCAAAATCGCTGTTCATTGACAATACAAGAGCTTTGTCTTCTAAATCAGCCATGCTTTTTATATTGTTCCACATTGTTGTGTCATCTGCACTCATTGTGCCATTTGTAATTATACCGTCAAAATATACAATATTTCCATTTCCTGCTTCGCTGCCATCTGAGGAAATAATTTCACTTTTTTCTGAAGAAATAATAAGCTTTTCTAAGTAGCTTGATATTTTTGCAGTTTTTATAGAGTCAACAAATTCTGTTTCAGCTCGAAGTCCAAGCTCTTTGTCTTTGGGTTCATACATGATTCTCAAGTTGTCAATATATATTGTTCCTGAATCTTTTCTTGTTTCATTTATTTCTGCAAGATAGATGTTTTTCAGTGTAATAGGATACGAAGTTCCTTCAGGAATAGCTGCTTCGACCCATTTCCATCCGGTCCAGTTCACTTCATCTTCAAAGGTCAGCTTGATTTGGTTGTTGTAAACATCTGTGATTCTTGTTCTGAGCCAATGGTTTTTACCATCGCCGTAAACCCACATTCCAATTGCCTTTGGTTTGTCTTCAAGCTTAATTCCTTCGCCGTCATGGCCTAATTCTATAAAAGCAATGCTTTGATCTGTCATTTTAGTAAAGTCGTAGTCAAGTTTTAAAGCATTAGAACCTTCCTTTACATAATCCTTGGATATGGATATTTTTCCGTCAGAACCTTCAGGATATAAATTTAATTTTAAATCGTTTAAATCTTCAAAACGGTTTAATGTTTTATATCTGTAGCCTACTTTTATTTGAATGTGGCTCACTGCATCTTTAAATGTTGCAGTGATTGCTCCAGTGTTGCTCACATCTCCTGAGGTAAAAATGCCGTTTTCAACTTTTCCGACCCTGTTTCTGTAGGAAAATGAAATATACTTTGAAGGTATGTACGCTGAGTTTCCATCTCTGTCAATACCAAGAGCATTTCCTAAATCATATGTAGCTCCAAATCCCATGGTTAATGTGTCTGCATTGAAATCTAAAGCTACAGGTTTATCCAGAACTTCAACTTCTGTTTTGCTTTCTGCACTGCCAACTCTTGCTGTAATCACAGCTTTACCTGTAGTACTTGGGAAAAATACATTGTTTACAATTTTTCCTGCACTTGATGGTGTAACAGTAAAATCAACATCATTAGCATTTATATTTAAAGGTGTGTAATATTCGTTATATGCTTTTAATTCAAACCCTACTTCAGTATTGTTAAATACAGCATTTTGCGCTGGTGTGATTTCTATTTTGCTTACATTGCTGCTTTCAGGAGAAGTATTGAATACACCTACTCCGGATGCTATTTTTCTTTCTCTTCCGTCTGAAGGTATATTTACAACTGTTATGTTGGAATTTTTCAAGAAATCAACACCCATTGTTGTTGATCCTCCTCCATCCATATTAACAGCATTGTATGCTCCAAGGTCAAGCATAATTTGAGCCAGCTCTGTTTGCTTGACACCTACGTAATTTTTATTTCTTCCATCAATGGTCACCATTATCATTTCGGAATTGTCCTTGCTGTAACCAATTGCAGTTCTTGGATTTGTTCCAAGCACCTGATCGCTTACATCATTTAATTGTCCGTCTTTTACTAAATAATTAAGTGATCCAAATGCCCATTCAACATTTTCAGGGCTGTAATCAAGCTCTATGTTAAGTGTCACAGGCTGGCCTGCCATAAATGAAACAAGCATTTGATCCATAGTTGTTGCATTTGAACTTGCAATAACATATCCGTTTGCCGGTATTATTGTTGAAGGCTGATTTTTTCTTACTTCAGATACTGTACCTTCAACAACCACAATTTCTACAATATCTTTATTTTTATAACCCGGAGAAGTTGCATTCCAGTCAGTAGTTAGAATTGTAGGACCCCAATCCAAAGACGAAGTTTTATTCATTACAACAACATTAAAGGCTGTGCTGTCAGAGCTGTAAAGAGTAATTTTAGGATTCCACACAGAGATATTAACTGTTCCGTCTAACAGTCTTGAAACTGTAGGGTAACCATCGCTGTAAGGAAGAGGCGAAGTTATTAAATTTCCGTCTGCAATTAATGCACCATAAGTATATGTTGGGTCTCCCATGTAAAAAAAGTCTCCGTTTACTGCTGCAACAGCACCTGATGATTTAATCATTGAGCTTAGGGGTGTCCTGTTTGAAACTCCGTTTTCACTTTTTATAGGGTTGACTTCTGTGTATTTGTCTGTTAAATCTGCGCGTATTACATTAATATTCATCCACCCTGAGGATGTGTATTTTTCTATTCTTTCATATGTAATGCCCGTCGAGAGCCTTGTTTCTTCTGATAAGTCATAAACAGTATAAAGACTGTCAGCATAAGCTGAAGTATTTAACATCAGCACAATGGCTGCAGAAAAAGCCGCTATTTTTTTAATAATCATATTATCATTCCCTTCTGTTTCTTTCTTTATCATTATAACACATAAATTATATTAATTAACATGAATTTATCCAATTGTATTAGTAAATTCTAGCAATTAAGGATTAAATTAAAGACATTTACTATAGACGTGATTTTTATTAAAATGTTCCCTAATATTTTGAAATATGATTTAGTATTTTTTATTTTGCAAATTTTAATTTGTTGTATATTTCAAGTTTATTTATTATAATAGTAAGTAAGATTATTTGTAATATAATATTGTTGTTTTAAAGCAAAGAAGTCACAATAACAAAAAAGAAAGGGTGACAATAATGAAATTAATGCACACAAAACTACCTGAATTTATAAAAAAAATGAAGGAAGCTGCAATTAAAGGCAAAGTACCAAAGGATATTGAAATTAAAGGATTAGAAAATCTAACTTCTGCTAAAATGCAGTCTTTAAGAACCGGGCGCATTGAGCATGCCGTTAGTGAAATGGCAGCAAGAGAAAATATTGAAAAATTAGAAATTAATGTAATTCCCAGAGTGCCTGAAACAATGCACACAGTTATTGTTAAAGGTCTTGATAAGGATGGAAACTGCAAGAGTGCAATTTTAGAGGTAGTGAATATTCTTCATCCTACTGAAGAAGCGTATCTGCTTGATTGCGATGATGTTGAAGACAGAAGACCTAAAATTGGGCTTCACTAATGAAAGGAGTTACTATGAACACATTAAAATATAAATTAATACCTCAAAACGACAATGGGAAAATCGGTATCACAATACCTCTTAATATTGCATTTGTTAATCTTGCTGATATTAAGGCATGTAATTTAACTGCAAGAGAAGCAGTTAAACTTATTGCCGGTTCAGTTGATGGACCTGTCGGCATTAATGTTATTGATATGGACTGCGTAACAACAACCAGTGATGGTATTATGACAGAAGGAACTGTGGTGCTTATGGCTGCAGGCGACAGGGGTAAAATAAATCCGGATTTTGGAATTCTCGAGATGGAAGAAATACCGTATTCAGAGGAATTAATTAAGGAAGAACCTCATTTAAAACAGTGGGAAATGTATCCGGGAAAAAAACTTTTCAGAGGGCCGGATCCTAAAAAAAAGATTATACCGGTTCATAATGTTGTTATTACAGGGAGAGCAGGAAATAATAATTCTGCCACAGAAATGATGAACATTGTAACTATGGAGGAAATTCTTTTACCTATTTTAGGACAACTTGAAATTTTAAGAGACGGAAATGTTGTTGTCGGAAACACAGGTGAAGTTATTTCTGTTGGAATTGGAATGACCATAGCTGAAAAGTTCGGCAGAATATTTCCTACGCGCCAATATAAAGCAGGAGATACTGCTCATGGAAGCGGAGAGTATGCACAAACATTAAAACGTCATATTCCCATAATTGCAGCAGACAAAGCGGTTATTGCCAAACAGACAATAAAAGCACTTCAATTTGGAATGATACCGGGGAAAGACATTGGATGTTCTCCTCTTGTTTTATCAATTTCAAAAGCAATGGGTTTTGAAATTGATTATGACAATATTACGGACAGAGCTTATGAAGAATTATCAAGTGTTGGAATTACAAAAGAATGGCTTCAGGAAAAATGCACTGTATTAACAGCTGAGCATGTTATTGCTCAGGCGGATACTATTGTGCCTGGTATTAATAATCCAAAAAAATTCAAAGCTTCGGAAATTACAGTTCTTAAGGAAATTGAAATATAAACAGTGGGTATACTATGGAAGACAATAAAATAATTGTACAGGTAGATAAAACTGTAATAAAAATTACAGGATTAAACATAAAAGGGCTTAATCTTCAAGAAGTAGAAAAAATAATTTTTGATAAACTGAAAAGTGTTGTGCGTATAATTGGAGTAACAGGAAACTCTATTGAAATGGATGTTTATGGTATAGAAGAAGAAGATATATTAAAAGAGGAAAATGGTATTATTAAAGCTATATCTTTAGCTGATGGAATAACACTTTCAGATCTTGCACAAATAGCAAGTGTTCAAAAAATCAAAAGTGTGGATATCCATCACATACCGGAATGTAATGGCGGCTGCAGAGGTGAAAGGTGGATGTGATGTTAAATAATGTAGTGATTATACCAACCGGAGATGAATTGAAAGAAGGCATTATACTTGATACTGACAGCCCTATGATTATGCAGGAAATAATAAAATTAAACGAAAAATGTAATATATTGCGTAGTGAACCTGTTTGTGACAAAGAAGATAAAATTATTGAATGCATTAAAAACTATGCAGCTGCAAAGGCAGATTTAATAATAATAATTGGTGGCTCAGGCGGTGGGCACAGATATAGCAAAACATTGGGAAAAGATTATACTCATTCTTCTTTAGACCTTATTCTAGAAGAAAAACATTCATCAGAAATATACGGGAAAAATGGACACATGTGGAGCAAATTACTATGTGGAAAAATTGGCGGAACATTGATTATCAATGTTCCTGGACCCTATGATGAAGCACGAGCTGCCATTAAATCATTTTGTTCATCTTATGAAATGAATAAGGATAATCTTAAAGAAATAAATATTAATATGATGAAATCAGTAATAGAACAATACGAATATTAGGAAATAAACAGCATTATGGAGGGAAATAATGAATGAACTATATGTATATCCCAAAATGTATAAGATTAGTCAAATAATAAAAAATGAAAGAATTGCTGATTTAAGGTTGGAGGTATTTAAACAATTAGATCTTATTGGAATGAAAAATATTATAAAACCAAGCAACCAGATTTCTATTACTGCAGGAAGCAGGGGTATTGCAAATATTGATAAAATTATTAAATATGTATGTGACTACGTTAAAAGCTTGGGTGGTATTCCTTTTATTGTACCTTCAATGGGCAGCCATGGAGGTGCAACTGCTGAAGGTCAAAAGCAAATTCTAAAGAAACTTGGTATAACTGAAGAAATTATGGAATGTGAAATAAGAAGTTCAATGGAAGTTGTACAGCTTGAAAATGCATCGAACGGTGCTCCTGTATACATTGATAAGCATGCTTTTTATTCAGATGGAATTATTGTCGTGAACAGAATAAAGCCACATACAGATTTTTTAGCTGAAAATGAAAGCGGCATAGTAAAAATGGTTGCTGTTGGTCTTGGAAAAGAAAAGGGTGCAATCGCTATGCACGGATATGATTTAGCAAGCACAATTCCATTATCTTTCAAAGTATCTTCTTCCCATGCACCTATAATTGCAGGTCTTGGATTAGTTGAAAATTCCAAGGATGAAACTTACATTATTCAAGGGGTAAAGCCAGAGAACTTTTTAAAGGAGGATGCAAGACTATTAAGGGTTGCAACTGAACAGGTTCCTCATTTGCCATATGATGATATTGATGTTCTTGTAGTTAAAGAAATGGGTAAAATGTACAGCGGAACAGGTGTTGATACAAAAGTAATAGGAAGAATTCGTGTGCAAGGAGTACCTGAACCCAGGGCTCCATTTGTAAACAAATTAGTGATTCTCAGATTATCTCCTGACTCTTACGGCAATGCATTAGGAATTGGTTTGGCAGATATTACAACAAAGGAATTAGTGGACAGCATTGATTATGATTCAATGTATATAAATTTAATTGCAACTACTTATTTAGAACGGGGAAAGGTTCCACCACATTTTAAAACAGAAAAATCAGCAATTGACACAGCTTTTAAAACTCTTGGGAAAATCAAATCGGCAGAAGCAAAAGTAATGATAATAGAAAACACGCTTCACATTAATGAATTGCTGGTTTCTGAAAGTATTTACAAAGAAATTAAAAATAAAGTAAATTTAATTAAAGAAATTCCTGCATGGTCATTTGACTTAAGTGAGAAAATTTTATTGTAGAAAGGCGTTTATAGTGGAAACATTTCTTTATTCTTCCGTGACAAAAGACGGTTATAAAATAGCTGTTGGCGGATTATGTCCAAACAATATGGGAACTGAATGTGCAGAATCATATAAAGCTTTTGAGACCATAAAATTTGGAAGAGAAAAAAGTGAATTTTTTATAGATTTTATGCTGAGTAAATATATTAGGGAATTTTCAATACTACAAGTAAAATGTGTGTGTGCATCTATAAAAGTAAGCGACAATGGACCGCGTTGCGGCGGTATTGCAGGCAATCCGTTTCAAGAAAATGAATCTGCAGACGGAGCGCTGGAAAAAAATAAAGATAATATTTATACTGTTGCAGTACCAGGGAGAATGGGTATTGTCTTTGAGTCTGATTATAATACAGCAAAAGAAATACATAAATATTTTCTTGATTTAAATTATCTGCCAATAAAAGAGGCAATCATTTGTGCTGTGCTATTTATGGAACAGAAAAAAGTCACATTTGTTTTTGCATCAGACGGAAGCGGTGAGGGTAGTTTCGGTGCTGTTTATACAAGCGGACAAAAATGGTGTTATCTTCAATAAATTCAAAAATACGCGGAGGTGAAATAATGTCAAGGGTAATAGTAATAGCTGATGATTTAACGGGAGCAAATGCTACCGGTGTGCTTCTTGCTCGACAAGGATTTAAAGCTGCAACATTTTTAAACCTCGAGAAATATAACAGTAAGGAAAATGATGATTTCAATATTGTTTCAATTAACACGGACAGCAGAGCAATAAAAAGTGAAGAAGCATACGACAGAGTCAAAAATATAGTTGAATTTTTTAAAAATGAAGATATTAAGTTATTTTCTAAAAGAATTGACAGTACGTTGAGGGGAAATATTGGTGCTGAAATTTCTGCTGTGTTAGATAATGTTACAGATGATACATATGCTATTGTTGTACCGGCATTCCCTGCTTCCGGAAGAGTTTGTATAGGAGGGTACCTTATGGTTCACCAAGTGCCGCTTGAAAAAACAGATGTGGCAACAGATCCTAAAACTCCTGTTTTAACTTCCAGGGTTGCTACTTTACTGGAGGAACAAATGCAGGAAAAAATAGGATTTATAGAATTGGATAAAGTATTAAAAGGAGTTGAATCAATTCAAAATGCAATAATCGGCGAAATACAAAATGGATGTAAAGTAATTGTTGTTGACGCAACTGCAAATGATGATATTGCAAAAATTGCAAAAGCAGTAAAGAATACCGGATTAAATGTTGTTGCTGTAGATCCGGGACCTTTTACAGCAGCTCTTGCAGAAGAATATCTTGAAGTTCCTGAAGCGGGGCCGGGTCAAAAAGTTATGATGACAATAGGCAGCATATCAAAGTTAACAAAAAAGCAGCTTGATGAGTTTAAACTGGAATATGTAGCACTTATTGCAGAAGTTGATGCTTCAAAGCTTATATATGAAACAACACGGGAAAATGAAATAAATAAAGCAGTAAATAAACTATTGAGTGGTTTATCTGAATTTGAAGTAATTGGAGTAACTACTTTAATTGAAGACAAACCGTTGAATTTGGCAGTAATAGCTAAAGAACTAAAAATATCAGAAGATGAAATATCACAAAAAATTTCCAATGGGCTTGCAAAAATTACTGTTAAAATATTAGAAAAATCAAATTTTTTAATTGGAGGACTTTATACTTCGGGAGGCGATGTAACTGTTGCTGTATGTAATGCGCTTGGGGCAGTAGCCATTGAAGTTAAGGATGAAGTTCTTCCCCTTGCTGTATACGGAAGAATAATAAATGGAAGTTACCACAATACACCTATAATTACCAAAGGCGGTTTAATAGGTGATGAAAAAGCAATTATTAAGTGTATAAACTATATGCTTACAAAATTATCAAATGAATACCATACTAAAAAGGAATAGGAGTTGAAAGCTGATGAACAGATCAATAATTGGAATACCTATAGGTGATCCTTCAGGAATAGGACCGGAGATAGTCGTAAAGGCTATGAATCAAGAAGAAATATATAAAATATGCAAGCCTGTTGTAATCGGAGACAAAAACACAATATTGCAAGCAATGAAATTTTGCAGTATCGAACTTGCAATAAACACGGTGGAAGAACCGGAGGATGGAAAATATTCATTTGGTACC
>JBASLQ010000015.1:0-5595 GCA_049656425.1 Sedimentibacter sp. | reverse complement strand
TAAAACTTCAATAATCTGGTGACAATAGCAAAGAGGACACACCCGTTCCCATCCCGAACACGGAAGTTAAGCTCTTTAGCGCTGATGATACTTGGTGGGTAACTGCCTGGGAAAGTAGGACGTCGCCGGGTAAAAAAAAACAGTTGATTTTTCAACTGTTTTTTATTTATAGCATAAATTAGTGCATAAATATAGATTAGATTCATATTTATAAATTACCCTTGACAAATTAAATAAAAATTAATACAATATATGTATAGTAGTGCAGTATCGTATACAAATTTGCTTACTTTTTTCGGTATTGCATTTTGGTGCTTATTGCGTCCCGCTGGCCTGCATTTGCCAAGTGTGCATTAAATTTGTTTACTCCCTTTGGTCGTACAAATTTATGATTTGGGTAAGCAGGGCAAGCAAAATATGGTGGTGATTATTTTGAACAATTCAGCAATCAAAGTTTATTCAGAAATAGGAAAGTTAAAAAAAATTTTATTGCATAGACCAGGCAAAGAACTGGAGAATTTGATGCCAGAATATCTTGAAAGATTGCTTTTTGATGATATTCCTTACTTAGAAGTTGCTCAACAGGAACATGATGCTTTTGCAAACATTTTTACAGAGCAAGGAATAGAAGTTGTTTATTTGGAAGATTTAGTTGCAGAAACACTTTTCAATGATGAAATAAAATTACAATTTATTAATGAATATATTGAAGAGGCTGGAATTAAAGAAAATAGAGAATCAGGTATATTAAAGGAATATTTCTTATCTTTTAGCAGCACTAAGGAAATGGTTCTTAAAATGATGGAAGGCATACGCAAAACAGAAATAAATGATTACAGGGGTCCAAGGTTGACAGATTTTTTAAGCAATCAGTACCCATTTATAATAGATCCTATGCCTAATTTATACTTTACCAGAGATCCATTTGCTGCAATTGGCGAAGGGGTATCAATTCATAAAATGTTTACAGTTACAAGAAACAGAGAAACTTTGTTTGCAAAATATATATTCAACTGCAATCCTTTATATAAAGGAACAAAATTATTATATGACAGAACAGAAGAATACTCTCTTGAAGGCGGGGATATATTAGTTTTGAATGAAGAGACAATTGCAGTTGGTATTTCTCAAAGAACTAATCCAAATGCTATTGAGAAATTTGCAAATTTGTTACTGACAGAAGACAGCACATTTAAAAAAGTTTTGGCAATAGATATACCTAAGACAAGAGCTTTTATGCATTTGGATACAGTATTTACAATGGTTGATTATGATAAATTTACAATTCATCCAAATATTAAATCTGATATGTCTGTATATGTTCTGCAAAGAGGCGATGATGGGGTAATTCATATTACTGAAGGCAAAGGTTCCCTTGAAGATATTTTGAAGAAAGCTTTGAACTTAGATAAAGTTAAATTAATTAAATGCGGCGGAAACAGTATTATTGATGCATCCAGAGAACAATGGAATGACGGTTCAAATACTTTATGTATTTCACCAGGTCAAGTTATTGTATATTCAAGAAACTATGTTACAAATAAGGTATTGCAGGAAGAAGGCATAAAGACATATATCATGCCAAGTTCTGAATTATCAAGAGGAAGAGGTGGCCCAAGATGTATGAGCATGCCTTTAATAAGAGAAAAAATATAAAAAACAATTGCATAGGTGGAAGAATTTTGATAATATATAAAAATACAATAAAATCAATAAATAATCATGGAGGATTAATATGGCAGTTAATTTAAAGGGAAGAAGTTTTTTAACACTAATGGATTTTACACCAACAGAAATAAGATATATGCTGGATTTGGCGCATGATTTAAAAGCAAAAAAAAGATCTGGTGTAAGCGATAATATACTTAAGGGCAAAAATATAGTATTGCTATTTGAAAAAACATCTACAAGAACAAGATGTGCATTTGAAATTGCTGCTTTAGATGAGGGGGCACATGTTACATTCTTAGATTCAGGAAGTTCACAAATGGGTAAAAAAGAATCTTTGGAAGATACAGCAAAAGTACTGGGAAGATTCTTTGATGGAATTGAATACAGAGGATATAAGCAAGAAGTGGTAGAAAATTTGGCTAAATATGCAGGAGTGCCAGTTTGGAACGGTTTGACAGATATAGACCATCCTACACAAATATTGGCCGACATGCTTACTATTGAAGAGCATGTTGCAAAACCTTTAAATAAGGTTAAAGTTGTATTTGCAGGAGACATCAGAAATAATATGTCATATGCATGGATGTTCGGATGTGCAAAAATGGGAATGCATTTTGTTGCATTTGGACCTAAAGTAATGGAAGAACAATTAGATAAAGATACTATGAAAAGAGTATATGAAGTTGCTGAACAAACAGGTGCTACAATTGAAATATCAGACAGTGTGGAATCAGTAAAAGGAGCAGATGTAATTTATACAGATATATGGGCTTCAATGGGTGAAGAAGCACAAATACCAGAAAGGGTTAAAATGCTTACACCATTTAAAGTAACAATGGATTTATTAAAAGCTACAGGCAATAATGATGTAATATTTATGCACTGCTTGCCAGCATTCCATGATTTTGAAACAAAGATGGCTAAAGAACAAAAGGAATTAGGCTTTGATATAAGAGAAGTAACAGATGAAGTATTCAGAAGCAGACATTCTGTAGTATTTGATGAAGCAGAAAACAGAATGCATACAATTAAGGCAGTCTTAGTAGCTACTATGGGTTAATGAATAAAGGGCGATTAATTTAAGAGAGGATAATATGGAAAGAATAATAAAAGTAGTTATAGCACTGGGGGGAAATGCTTTAGAAGATAAAAGCATGCCATCTACAGCAGAAGCTCAATTAGAAATAATTAAGAAAACTTCCGAATATTTGGCGGAAATAAGTTGTGCGGGCTACGAAATAGCCATAGTTCACGGTAATGGACCGCAAGTCGGAAGATTATTATTGGCATCAGAAACAGCAAAGGATGTCACACCTCCAATGCCATTTGATGTATGTGGAGCAATGACACAAGGGTATATCGGATATCATATTCAGCAAGGATTGAAATATTCTTTAGCTAAAAGAAACAGAATACTTCCAGTTGTTACTATTGTAACACAGATTGTTGTAAATAAAAATGATCCGGCATTTAATAATCCTACAAAACCAATTGGAGTTTTTTATACAGAGGAAGAAGCTAAGAAACTTTCGGAAGAAAAAGGATATACAGTAAAGGAAGACGCCGGCAGGGGATGGAGAAGAGTTGTTCCTTCACCAATGCCAGAAAGAATAATTGAGGTTGACACAATTAAGAGATTATGGGATTCAACTATTGCTGTAGCATGCGGTGGTGGAGGTGTTCCAGTTATAGAAAATGAGGACGGGTCCGTAGAAGGTATTGCAGCAGTAATAGATAAGGATTTAGCTGCAGAAAAACTGGCAGAAGATATCGATGCAGATATACTGATGATATTAACAGAAGTTGAAAAAGCATCAATTAATTTCAAAAAGCCAAATCAGCAGGATTTATCTCAAATAAATACTAAAGAAGCTGAAAAATATATGGAAGAAGGTCATTTTGCACCAGGCAGCATGCTTCCAAAAGTAATGGCTTCAGTTAAATTTGCACAGTCAAAACCGGGAAGAAAATCAATAATTACTTCCTTATATAAATCAATGGATGCTTTAAATGGTTTAACAGGTACTGTAATTCAAGATTAATAATATAAAAATATAAACACAAAAATAAAACATCCAAAAGGATGTTTTATTTTTGTTGTTATATATTTTGCTCTTGCAATTGCTTTAGAATTTGTTTTGTTGTATGATTTTCAATATCACTTACATTCAAAGGAATTTTTTCTTCATGTCTTGAGTTCATATTTCTAAAAGCATTAGTGAGCATAAGCTTAATACGGTTAATTTGGTTAACTTCACTTATTCCTGCATCAAAGTCTATAGGAACAATATTTGACATTGGATAAGAATCTTTAATCTTTTTAATCATACCCTTGCCGGTGATATGATTTGGCAAGCATGCGAATGGCTGCAAGCACAATATATTGTCTACTCCGCCGTCTAAAAGTTCAATCATTTCGCCTGTTAAGAACCATCCTTCTCCCGATTGATTTGCAAGAGACAGGAATTTTTCAGCTTTGTAAGCAATTTCTGTTATATATGAAGGAGTTGAAAATCTTTTTGAATGCTCGAATGCCTTTATACTTGCTTTTTTATATGATTCAAGAGTTTTAATGGCAACATTGCTTATTGCTTTTGATTTTTTCGTTCCATTCAATAATTCATCATATTTAACTACACCGTTAAGGGCGCTGTATGAGAAGAAATCCAATAAATCAGGCACAACAACTTCAGCACCTTCTTCTTCCAAAAGAGAAAACACATCATTGTTTGCATTAGGGTGGAATTTAACAAGAATTTCACCTACAATGCCGACTTTAGGTTTTCTGATGCTCTCATCAAGCTCAATGTTATCGAAATCACTGACAATATTATTTATTGCCTTAATATATTCTTTTATTTTTCCGGATATTATTACTTTGTGGCATTTTTCAACCCAGTTATTATAAAGATCATTTACAGAGCCTTTGACTTTTTCATACGGTCTTGTTCTGTAAGTGGCACGCATTAAAGTATCGCCTATTACTACGGACATAATTAATCTGTTGACAAAAGGTACTGTAAATTTAAAACCCGGCTGTTTTTCCAGACCAACTACATTAAAGGAAATTACAGGAATGTTTCCAAAACCGGAATCCTTTAATGCTTTTTTTATAAATCCTATATAATTTGTTGCCCGGCATCCTCCACCGGTTTGAGAAATCATAAGGGTTGTATTGTTTAAATCATATTTACCTGATTCCAGTGCATTAATCAGTTGCCCTACAACAATTATGGACGGATAGCATGCATCATTGTTTACAACTCTAAGCCCGACATCCACGGCTTTTTTATCAACGGCAGGAAGAACTACAGCGTTATATCCTGACATTTTAGCAGCTGTTTCTATAAACTGAAAATGAATTGGAGACATTTGAGGAATTAATATAGTGTGCTTCTTTTTCATTTCCTTTGTGAATATTGGTGTAGTGTTTATGCTTTCTATATGCTTATGAGATATTCCGTTTTTTTCTCTTTCTTCAATTGAAGCAAGCAGTGAACGTATACGAATTCTTATTGCACCTAAATTTGTTATTTCATCTATTTTAATTAATGTATATATTTTATTATTTTTATCAAGTATTTCATTAACCTGGTCAGTGGTAACTGCATCAAGTCCGCAGCCAAAGGAGTTGAGCTGAACAAGCTCCAAATTGTCCGTGTATGATACATAAGTTGCTGCAGCATAAAGTCTTGTATGGTATGCCCATTGATCGACTACTCTCAGAGGTCTTTCAATAGGATATTTATTTTCCAAGGAATCTTCAGACAATACAACTAAACCATAGCTTTCTATCATTTCAGGAATACCATGATTGATTTCTGGATCAACGTGATATGGTCTGCCTGCTAGGACTATACCTTTTTTATTGTTTCTCTCTAAATATTCAATAGCTTTTAATCGTTCATTTCTAACGTCTGTTTT
>JBASLQ010000014.1:0-16118 GCA_049656425.1 Sedimentibacter sp. | reverse complement strand
ACTTTAGATACCCAACCTTGTTTTATTCTTGTTTCAATCCTTGAATAATCAACTTCAGCAATAATTCCTACTCCATTGGCAATTTCCACTGCTTTTGGCTGTGCTCCGCTCATTCCGCCTAAACCTGATGTTATAAACAAATGTCCTGTCAAATCCTTGTCATCAGGAATTCCAAGTTCTTTTCTTCCTGCATTTATTAAAGTGTTGTATGTTCCATGGACTATGCCCTGCGGTCCTATGTACATCCACCCCCCTGCTGTCATCTGTCCATAACTTGAACATCCCATCGCTGTTGTCTTAGCCCAAGTTTTAGGATTATCAAACATGCCAATCATCAAACCATTTGTAACAAGAACTCTTGGACTTGTTTTATGAGAAGAGAACAATCCAAGCGGATGTCCGGACATAACTGCAAGTGTCTGTTCATCAGTCAATTCTTCTAAATATTTTTTAATTAATCGATACTGCATCCAGTTTTGACACACTTGCCCTGTTTCGCCGTAAGTAACAAGTTCATAAGGATAAAGGGCAACTTCATGATTTAAATTATTGTCTATCATAACTTGAAATGCTTTACCTTCAATACATTTTCCCTTATATTCATCAATTGGCTTTCCATAAATTCTTTCCTCAGGCATAAATCTGTACCCATAAACTCTGCCCCTGGTCATTAATTCATCTAAAAATTCCGGTGCCAGTTTTTCATGCATACTTTCCGGAACATACCTCAATGCATTTTTTAAAGCAAGTTTTATTTCTCTTTCATTTAATGTTAGTTCTCTTTTTGGTGCTCTTCTTACATTTTCCTTGAAAACCGGGTATTCGGGAAGAACATCATCTAATTTAATTGTCATAGCTTTTGATATGTCTAAATTATTTATCATCTTAATACCTCCAATTATATCATTAATTATATTATAATAATTATCCGTCGATAATTCGTCTAACTCTTAAGATTAGTTAAAGCTTTTTTCTTTATAATAAAAATATAGTTAATAAGGTAATACTTATTAACCCCTCTCCCCCTTGTTTTTTTATAAATATTTTATTATGCCTTATACGTTATAAGGCATAATTTTTTTGCATTGATTATTTACTGAATATACTATATCATTAAATAATACATTCCATTATACAAGGAGACATCAATGGATATTGTTTCTGTAACAGTGTTTGGAAATCCCATTGTTAAATACAATAATGAAAAAATATCCTTTCCTTACAAAAAAGCAGAGGCTTTATTTTATTATGTCTGCGTTAACAAAAGAGTTCCAAGAGAAGAAGCAATGAATATGTTCTGGGCTGAATCAGATGAAGCAACAGGACGTAAGAATTTAAGAGATGCCATATATAAAATCAAAACAAATGTATGCGACACAATATTTACACCATCAAAGTCTGTAATTGAATTTTCTGATGATATTATAATAGAAACTGATATAGACAACATTACAGTTTCAAACGCTCGAAGTATTTACACAGGAGATTTTCTTTTGAATTTTTCAGTAAAAAAATGCATAGATTTCGAAAATTGGATGCTTGAAAAAAGGAATTATTACAAGGATATTTATATAAAATCAATTTATGATAAGGTTAATGAACTTGTATATGTGGGAGATTTTAACAGCATTCAGAAATACAGCAGCATATTGACACAAAATGATCCTTATAATGAAAAAACTTACAGATATTTAATGAAAATATTTGCATTGTCAGAAGATTATAATATGTCAATAAAATTATATTATGAGTTGACTAAAATCTTGAAACAAGATTTAGAAATTGAACCGGAACAAAAAACCAAGAAAATGTTCAAGGAAATATTAGAATTAAAAAATACATTTAATTCTGACCAACAAAACAGCAATTACATTGACTTGAAAAATAAAGTTGAGAATTTAACTGATTATTATACAATATACCATGAAACATATCCTATATTGTCATCCGAAACAATAAAGCCATGTAACTCTGCAGAGATATATAATGTGGAAACAGAGCTATTAAACATAGAAAAAGATTTGAACAATTTAGATGATTTAGATACTGATTATATAAAAATTAAAATGGAAGCATCTTATTTAGCCGGAAGATACTACATATCCATAGGAAAATATGAACAAGGAATAAACAATATTTATATAAGCATTAAATTTGCAGATAAATTGGATAATATTATGTATTTGTTAAACAATTACAGGCAGTTGATATTTTATGACATACAAGTTGATAACAATGAAATAATGAATGAATATATTGTAAAAAGCCTTAAACTCCTTGATAAGAAAGATATCATTGAAGAAAGAGGAATTATATTAAGATTAAAAGGACTTTACTGCATAAAGACAGAAAATTATAAACAGGCAAGGTCTGTATTAATGGAATCCATCAAAATTTTTTCAAGTTTAAACAGTTTCAACAGCAAATACAGCATTAATATCTCTGCATGCTACAATTATTTGGGGCAAATGAATAAAGATTTAGGAAATTATGAAGAAGCATATAATTATTTTATTAAAGCAATAAATATATGCCTAGATAATTCAATGTTTAAGGGTATGGAAATTTTCTATTCCAATGCAGGTCAAACTCTTTTTACTATGGGAAAATATAAAGAAGCAGAAATTTTCATAAATAAATCAATTGAATATTTTGATAAATATAATGTAATATGGGGCAGAGATTTTACTGAATGTTTTATAGCTTTAATTGAAATTAGAAAAGAAAATTATGAAAATGCAAAAATTCATTCCAACAAAGCTTATGAATTTTCAAAAAAACTAAATAACCCAAAATCACTCATATTAGCTGATAATATTAAAAAAATATTAGAGACAAAATAAATCCAACGTTAATCAAATATTGGTGGATTACTCATTATCAACTATGGAGGTTAATGCAATGGTTATATATTAATGTGGTCTTTTGCTGTGATGCTCTTCATATTTTTGAAAAATAAATTTGCTTATTACATTAAACAATAATATAAATATTATAAAAAATATCGACTTTGCAGGATTTTCAAAAAAAGAACTCACATTTTCGCCTATAAATGCAAGCGACAAAATCATTACAAATTTTGATGGCAGCAACGTTAAAAGAAACTGTTGAGTGTTCATATTTGTTAATGCAGCTGCTCCGCTTATTAAAAAAGACGGTGTGAATGGAAAACAATAAAGAAAAAACAACACTGTCAGGTTTTTCTTCTTAATTTTTTCCAAAATTCCTTTATACCTGCTTTTTTCGATTTTCCTCTCAATTTTATTGCCTCCTGCTTTTCTAATAAGAATAAACAAAAGAAATGAACCAAGACAATTTCCAATCCAGGAATATAGATATCCAAAGAAAAATCCAAAAACCGCAACATTTATTATTACAAAGACAACTAACGGCAATATAGGAATAAACGCTTCAATAACAGGAATCAGCACTCCAACAATTGGTCCTCCATGCTCTACATATTTTAATAAAACTTCTGCCAAATTACCATAATCCATTTTATCACAATCCTATTTTTTAAATTTAATATAGTATTTATTATCCCATAATTTTTTATTATGATTTATTATATATTACACTTGATTATTTTTACATATAAAATATAATAATATTATTAAAGAAAGGATTGATTATATGAAATATTTCATTGGAGTTCCAATTCCAAAAAATTATAAAAATAAAATTGAAATGCTTCGTGCAGAATTTAGATTTTTAACAACTGAACCACACATTACTTTAGTTCCTCCACCTGCCCTTCCTGATGACGATTCATTTAGTTTCTTACCCTGAGTACATATTGAATTCAATAGTAATATATCATCAGCCAAAAGAAAAGTTTATATATATACCATATATGGAAATACCATTAGAACTATAGATTAGTCTATGGATTAAGCAATGAATGAGGCAGTTGACGAGCAATAGGCAATTAGCTCATCAACTGCCCCAAAATATGTATGTTTATTGCAGTCTTTCTTCTAATAATGCTGCAAGTTCATTTGCATATAATTTTAATTCTTCTAAATCCTCTCCTTCAATCATAACTCTTACAAGCGGCTCAGTACCAGAAGGTCTTATAAGAACTCTGCCCTTTCCGTCAAAGTGCTTTTCTATTTCTTCAATTTTATTTTTTATCGTTTCATCATCTAAGTATGATTCCTTTTTATCTTCAGCCACACAGGCATTTACAAGAACTTGAGGCATTACTTTCATAACATTGGCAAGTTTTGAAAGCTTAGTGTTTTTTTCTTTCATTACACTTAAAAGTTGTATTGCAGTTAACAGCCCATCTCCTGTTGTATTGTAATCAAGGAAAATTATGTGTCCGGATTGTTCTCCTCCTATTGAATGATGACCTTTCAACATTTCTTCAAGAACATATCTGTCTCCAACTTTTGTTTTAATAATGTCTATATTTTTTCCCTCCAGGCAAATATCAAGACCCATATTTGTCATTACAGTTCCTACAACTGCATTGCTTTTTAACATTCCTTTTTCTTTCATGGATATTCCGCATATTGCAAGAACATGATCTCCATCAAAAATATTACCATTTTCATCAGCTGCAATTAATCTGTCTGCATCTCCGTCAAATGAAAGACCAATATCAGCTCCTGTTTCAAGTACAAGCTTTTGAATTTCTTCAGGCCTTGTAGAGCCGCAGTTTACATTAATATTAATTCCGTTTGGATTGTTATGTACTACATAAACCTGTGCACCAAGTTCGTGAAGAAGCTCTGGGGCTGCTTTGTAAACTGCTCCGTTGCCGCAGTCAACTGCAACTTTAAGTCCGTTAAAATCAACATTAATTGTTTCTTTTAAATAATCCATGTATTTTCTTACAGGATTTTCAATCCTGATTTTTCTTCCTATATCTCCCGAAATTGGCACATAATCTATATCAAAATTATTAAGTATATATTCTTCAATTGAATTTTCTATTTCATCAGTAAGTTTTAATCCTTTTTCATTGAAAAATTTAATTCCATTGTATTCTACAGGATTGTGAGAAGCTGTAATCATTACTCCACCATCAGCATCCAATATTTTAATCATGCATGCAACTGCAGGAGTTGGCAAAATTCCAAGGTATAAAACATCTATGCCTGCAGAGTTTAACCCTGATGACAATGCGCCTTCCAGCATATCTCCTGATATTCTGGTATCCATTCCCACTACCATCTTAGGTCTTTTTTTACCTTTAGCTAAAAAATAACCACCTATGCGTCCAAGTTTATAAGCCAATTCAGATGACAAATCACCATTTGCTATGCCTCTGACTCCATCTGTTCCAAATAATTTACCCATATGTTCCTCCATGAAATATTAATTGTACTTATTTTACCATATTTAAACTCAAAAAAAAAGGTATCATTATTATTTTAATGATACCAGTCAGTTCTGTTCATTCCTATTTCATTCATGTCAAAAGGTGTTTCTTGGTATATTATATTAATCCAATTTTTGAACAATAAGTTTGCATGGCTTCTCCATTTTACAAAAGGTGTTTTTGTCGGATTATCTCCAGGATAATAATTATTAGGAATATTAATTTTTTTACCCAAGCTTATGTCTCTGTCATATTCTTTTTTTAAAGTAAGTGTATCATATTCAGCATGTCCCATTATAAAAATTCTGCTGTAATCATCTGTAACGGCTATATGAACACCGGCATCCTTAGATTCGGCCAACACAATGAGCTCTTCAACTTTTTTAATATCTTCAGATGAAATTTCAGTATGTCTTGAATGAGGAACATAGAAAATATCATCAAATCCATTTAAAAGCATGCATGTATCATGTTTCTTTTCATGTTCGAAAACACCAAACACTTTATTATCTAGAATTTTTTTCTCCAAGCCGTAAAAATGATGTAAAGCTGCTTGCGCTCCCCAACAAATGAACATGGTTGATGTTACATTTGTGTTTGAAAAATCGCAAATTTCCTTCATTTCATTCCAGTAATCAACTTCTTCAAATTCCATAAGTTCAACTGGAGCACCAGTTACAATCATAGCATCATATTTTTTGTTTTTTACTTCCTTGATGCTTTTATAAAAACTCTTCATATGACTTTCAGCAATGTTTTTTGATTCATGTGTGTTTGTATATATGAATTCAACATTAATCTGGATTGGAGAGTTTGAAAGGAGTCTTACAAACTGCGTTTCTGTTTCGATTTTTGTTGGCATAAGATTGACTAAAGCTACATTAAGTGGTCTTATATCCTGAGTTTCTGCTCGTTCATTGCCCATTACAAAAATATTCTCATCTTCCATAGTTTTGTAGGCAGGCAAATTTGATGGTATTATTACTGGCATACGCTTCTTCCTTTCATTTATATATAAAAAACCTCTATTAAGAGGTTAAGGTTAACATGCAATTTTTAATATATAGGAATTACTTTATACTAAACATAGTTTTTTGTCAACAAAAAATTATGCACAATTCATGTTGTTTGCAAAAACAGAAGTTAGTCTTCTATGTAAACTATTATAAAAATTAACTGCTTCATAATCATTGATTTCAAGAGCTTGTTCAATATCGGTATTTATAAGCTTTAATAATTTTTGAAAATTATTGTTTAATTCTATTTTATGATAATCATCATATGTAAAGTTTGATTGTTCTTTGCTGTGCCATAAGTCGAAATATTTTTTTATAAAATTATAGTAAGTGCAATTTGACTTAACAAAACTATATATGCTGAAAAATAAGTATTTTGGATGTTTTGGGTCAGGTAGAAAGCTTATGTTGCGAGCACCTAGCCATGTACTGCATGATCTGTTTTCTAAACATATTTCTATATTACCTTCAATACATCCTATTATACATGCATTAAGGCAACTGTTTACTATTTGTTGTTCTCCATTTTTAATACTGTATTCATTAAACAAATTCATTTTTCCAAAATCTGAAATTTTAATGTATTTATTAATATCAAATGATATAACATTATTTTCTCTAACCAATACTAGTACCCCCTAAAAATATTTTCATTATTTATAATAAAGCATAATTTTCAATTTGTCAATATATATCCATATTATTTACAATTTGTAAATTATTGTTGTTTTTTATAATAAATTGCATTATAATGTAGATATAATATTACATATAAGGACTGACACAATATGAATACCGGCAAAATCATTCGTGACCTGCGCATTAAAAACAAGCTTTCTTCTAAGGAATTAAGTAAAATTTTAAACATTTCAGAATCAGCAATTTCTTTGTATGAAAGCGGCAAACGAACACCAAGTATAAGCTTAATTATTAAAATGGCAGATTATTTCAATGTTTCAACAGATTATCTCCTGGGGGTTACCGAAAAAAAATATCAATTTAATACTGAATCAGAAACAGATTTGTCTGTTATTATAGATAATATTGTTTGCTTTTTTGAAAACTCTGATTACATATTATATGATGGAAAAATCATTGATAAAAATTTAGCTGCTATTTTTAAAAATTTTCTTATGGGCATTTCAGAAAACATGCATCTTTTAAGCAAGATGTAAATCTAGAAAATAATCAATAAACTAAAACAAATTGATAAACATAATTAAAACTGATATAATCATATGGTGATAATCTTAATGTCATAGCGTTTTATGAATTATTTAGAAAGGAATACTAATATGATAGTTTTATCATGCAATGATGTTTCAAAGTCCTATGTAGTTGAAAATATTATAGAACATATTTCTTTTACAGTAAATGACAACGAAAAAGTTGGATTAATAGGTCTTAATGGAGCAGGAAAAACTACCTTGTTTAATATACTGACTGGAAATTTAGAGCCGGATTCGGGTGTAATTTTCAAAGCTAAAGGAAAAAAACAAGGTTATTTGAAGCAAAATACTAATATAGAAAGCAATATGAGCATTATGGATGAAATGCTCACTATTTTTAATGACGTGATAAAGTTGGAAGAAGATATTCAAACCTTATCACATAAAATAAGCAGCTATACTGAAGATGATAATCAAACAGAACTTGAACTGCTTATGAACTCTTATGCAAAGATGAGCGAACAATTTGAAGAAGCTGACGGATACGGTTTCAAGAGCTTGATTAAAGGAGTTCTCAGAGGTCTTGGTTTTTCTGAAAGCGAATTTGATAAACAAATTAATTTATTAAGCGGCGGTCAAAAAAGTAGAGTTATGCTTGCAAAACTTCTTTTAGAACAAGCTGATATACTTCTTTTGGATGAACCAACAAATCATTTGGATATTGAGGCTATTACCTGGCTCGAAAAATATATTAAAGATTTTAAAGGTTCAGTAATAATCATATCCCATGATAGATACTTCCTTGACAATACAGTTAGTAGAATTTTCTTAATGGAAAATACAAGTTTAAAATCCTACAATGGAAATTATACTGAATTTATGAAAAAAAGAAAAACTGAACTTGAACAGGAAATGAGGCAATATGAGGAATATGAAAAGGAAATAGAAAGACAGGAAGAAATGATACACCGCCTTCATGCGTATGGAAGCAAACGAAATATAAGGCAGGCTTTCAGCAGGCAAAAAGCACTGGATAAAATAAAAAAAATGGATAAACCTTCCGGCGACAATAAAAAAGTTAAGTTAAAATTTACCCCTAGAATTAAAAGCGGAAGAGATGTTTTGAAAGTTGAAAATATGTCTGTAAGTTATGGTGATCTACAAATATTCAAAAATATTGAAATGGAAGTGTACAAAGGGGAAAGAGTTGGAATAATAGGTCCTAACGGCATTGGTAAAACTACACTTTTAAAAGCAATAACAAATAAGCTGGAAGAATACAACGGTGAAGTTAAATTAGGGCACTACGTCCATACAGGATACTATGATCAGGAGCAAACAAATCTTGATAGCGAAAACACTGTAATTGATGAAATATGGGATGAAAACCCGACGTTAAATTATTATGACATAAGAACAATGCTTGCTCAGTTTTTATTTAACGGCGATGATATGTATAAAATTATCGGCGATTTAAGCGGCGGTGAAAAAGGTAGATTATCGCTTTTAAAACTCATGACATCAAATGCAAACTTCTTATTAATGGATGAACCAACTAACCATCTTGATATTGACTCCAAAGAAGTTTTAGAGGATGCTCTGTTAAATTATGAAGGTACTGTACTTGTTGTCTCCCACGACAGATATTTTTTAAATAAAGTAGCCAATAAAATTTATGACATGTCAAGTGATGGAATTTTTCAGTACTTAGGAAATTATGATTACTATGTGCAAAAGAAAGCTGAGTTAGATGAAACCGACGATGAAGTAAATGTAGCAAAAACAAAGACACAAATTAATGCAGAAAAGAAAAAAGAGCGCGAATTTATCAGGGATCGGCAGCAACGGGAAAGAACTATCAAGAAACTTGAAGAACAAATTGAAATGCATGAAAATAAAATTTCCGAGTTAGAACTTGCATTATGCCAACCTTCGGCTTATAATGACAAAGTTCTAATTATAGATTTAAATGAAAAATTAAACATTTCTAAAAGTGAATTAGAAATGTTATATAATCAATGGACAGAAATTCAAGAGAATTAAAAAAAGTTATCCACGTATTGTTTATAAGTTGTGCATAACTTTTCTGCAGTATTACTGTATCAACAGCTTTATCCACAGCTGTTGATACTTTTTTTTATTTTTCTGTTAATTACTCTGGAAGTTCCAAATTTGGCATTGCATTTAATGAAGAATCTGCAAATTGTTTATTTAAATATTTATAATATCCTGCGCATCCAATCATAGCTGCATTGTCAGTGCATAAAATAGGTGATGGTTTTATAAATTTATAATTTAATCCGTTACATTCATTCAGGAGCCTTTCTCTCAAACGAGAATTAGATGCAACTCCCCCTGCAAGTGCAACAGTATGACAATTCTTTATTTTGGCAGCTTTAATTGTTTTTAAAACTAACACATCTACAACTGCTTCCTGAAAACTTGCAGCAACATCTTCTACAACAATCTTTTCATTTTTTTGCTCACTGTTATGAATGTAATTAAGAACTGCTGACTTTAAGCCGCTGAAACTAAAATCCAAAGTCTCGTCATCAATAACAACCCTTGGAAATTTTATAGCATCCTTATTCCCTTTTTTAGCTGTTATATCAATCAATGGTCCTCCGGGATAGCCTAGCCCTATTGCCCTCGCTATTTTGTCAAAAGCTTCTCCTGCAGCATCATCTCTTGTTTTACCCAGTATTTCATATTCTCCGTAATTTTTAACATATACTAAGTGAGTGTGTCCTCCTGATGCAACCATGCAAATGAAAGGAGGCTCTAAATTTTTATTTTCTATATAATTGGCACTTATATGTCCTTCTATATGATTAACTCCGATTAATGGTTTATGCCATGCATAGGATAATCCTTTTGCAAAATTAACACCAACAAGCAATGCTCCAACTAATCCGGGTCCGTAAGTCACTGCCACAGCATCTAATTGTTCACTGCTTACATTTGCATTAATTAATGCTTCTGAAATAACATCATTTATATTTTCAATATGCTTTCTCGAAGCAACCTCTGGAACAACACCGCCAAATTGTTTATGTATTTCTATTTGGGATGATATTACATTTGATAAAACATTTCTGCCATTTTCAACTACAGCTGCAGCTGTTTCATCACAAGATGATTCTATAGAAAGTATCAACACATTATCCTTCATTTTATCCTCCACATTTTACATTGGTTAGATTATACTACCGCAAGTTGCTTTATGCAACTTTTTTAACAATAGATTAGCTATAGACCAGCAATAGATAAGCAATTGTAATCCTTCGCTTCGCTCATGAAGAAAATTTAAAAGGGATTTATACATTGCTGTATAAATCCCTAAATAGTATCATTACAATATTCAACTAGTTTTGCTTACCAGTTGCTCAATCTATGGTTAGTCTAACGTTATTTTGCCTTTTTTGTTAGATCTCCATACGTGAAGTCCAAGTGCCATTCCTATAACGCCATAAACCATAAATGTTCTGAAATATTCTCCTAACAGCGCATTTCCGAACAGTGACTGGCCTATTTCAGGTGACATTATAAACATTGAATTAAACAGCAGTGTACCTATTAAAGCATGTCTAATATTTGCTTTTTGAGTTGAAGCTCCTCCTACCAGCAAGCATGCAACTGAAAACATACCTATTTGAGTATGAGCGCCGTAAGTATTTAATGTTCCCATATTCTGTAAGTACATAATTTGTCCCCAAGCAGCTAAAACTGTTGACATCATAGTGGCAATTATTCTTGTTCTGTCTACATTTATACCTGAAACATCCGCTATGTGCTGACTTTGCCCTACACTTCTAAAATCCTGTCCCAGCTTAGTCTTTAAAATTTTCTCACTAAAAATACAAAGAGCAATAATTAATAACCCGGTTATAACAGGCACATTCCTAACCTTCATTAAACTTGAATCAGTTGCTATGGCCTGAACACTTATTGCTAAAAATATTAAGCAAATAACAGCATTAATTATTGTCATCGTTTTATTATTCTTGTTAAAGGCAGCATTATTTTTATTTTTAACAAGTCTCAATATTTGCAGCAACAATACTGCGACAGCTATAATAAGAACTGCCCACATAAATGGTATTTGCAATATATTGTCAAGGGCGTATTTAAGTCCCCCATCGGCAACAGGAACCAAGTCAACGGTCATTCTTATTCCGACACCGTCTGGTTTTATCATAGGATGTGTAGCAGGAACTTTAATAATTACACCAACCACAAACAAGAATAAGAATTGGTAAATACCATTTGCAAAGTACCCAACAATCAAGCTGGCTATCATTTCCTGACCTCTTGTCTTGTTGTACAATACTCCTGTGAAGTATCCAAGCAATGATGCTATAGGAAATGCCAAGAGAAATGTAAGCATTAACCCCGAAACTCCGCCTAATTCAAAATATCTCACTATGGCAATTGCTATTTGTCCTGCCATTGCACCTACAACTATTCCAAAGTTAAGTCCAAGACCTGCAACTACAGGTATTATTAATGACAAAACCAAAAATGCATTTCTGAAGAATCGGCTTGACAGCTCCGTCAAAAAATAATTCATTGTAACCCCGTCAGAAACAAGAAAACCAAATATGGTAAATACTACAAATATTAATGTAACAATGTTATCTGCTATCCATGATGATGATTCTTTTCTTATCTTTAATCTTTCCCCAGTAGAAACATTATTCATTATTTTTCGCCTCCTTTTACCTGTGTTAAAGCATAAAGGATTATTCCATTTTGAATTACCATACGCAATATTTCTGATAAGTCAGTACCTTCAAATAATCGATTTGCTACAGGCAGTGCTGTAGTTAAAAGACCTTGGAATATTATTACGCCAATTATTACATGGGAAACTTTAGCTCTTGAAGCTGAAGCTCCTCCAATGAGTATTGCAGCAACAGCAGGGAATGCCATCATTAATGGAGCACTGTAAAGCTGTGCATATCCATATCCTTGTGAATATACAATAATTCCAATAGCTCCTAAAACTGTTGATAATATATTAGCCTTTATCCTGTTCTTGTTAATTTCAATTCCTGATGCTTCTGCAAATCTAGGATTTATTCCTCCTGCTGAAATAGAAATACCAGACTTTGACCTAAAATACAACCAAACAAATAAGCAGCAAAACAGAAACACTAATATCATTCCTGTTGGTATAATAATTCCTTTTTCGCCGCCTATTGTAAATTTCCAAAAATTATTTAAAATTTGTGCGCCGCCAATACCGTCAAGCTGTATTGTTTCTCTTAACCCAGTTCCAATAAACCACCCCATTTTAGGATTTTTAAATGGAATCATGAGCCAAGCAAGGCACATAACAGCAACAATTGAAAATCCTGTATAAGTTGCAATAGTCATTTCAGAACCTTTAACTGCATTTAATAGTTTCCCGTACACAAATCCTACTAAAGCAGCTAATGGAATTGCAAGTACTACAGACATTAACATCCAGGTTGCTCCGGTAAATCCAAATTCAATGGAGCAAACCAATCCAAACAGACCGCATACAATACCTACAGGCAATGCAAAATTCGGCCCTGTACCCGATTGTATAGAAGGCACCATAGCTAGTACCAATATTCCATTCATTCCTGCACGTTTAATTGTGTCGCTTAATAATGTGGCTATAGAAATATCCAAAAATCCACCGGCAACAAGTAGTATTATCCAAAACACACCTATTATTAAAGTTGGCAGTCCGATTTTGTTGACAGTATCTTTAAAACTTATGCTCTTTTTCCCTTTTACTTCTACCATTAAGCTTCACTCCCTTCTGCATGATTATGTCGGCTTCCTGACATCATCAATCCAAATTCTGCATCTGGTGCATCAGGAGAAAGAACACCTTCAACTCTACCTTCACAAACAATAACAATCCTGTCACATATAGTTCTAAGTTCAGCAAGTTCCGAGGATGTCATTACTATAGTCATACCATATTCATCGTTTAATTTCTTCAATAAATCCAGTACTAACTTTTTAGCTCCTATGTCAATTCCCCTTGTTGGTTCTGAAACCAGCAGAAGTTTAGGATTCAAGGTCAACGCTCTGGCAACGCAAACTTTTTGTTGATTGCCGCCGCTTAATCTGCCTGCTTTCTGCAATGAAGATGTGCATCTTATATCTAAATCTTTAATCATTTTTTTTGCATGTTCTTTTATTTTTTTAGAATCTTTAAATCTAAATGGTCCTACTTTATTTAAAAAATCATTGTATGTTTGCATTGCAGAAAATACTATATTTAACTCTATTGATTCATCAAGCAAAAGTCCAATACCTTTTCTGTCCTCACTTACAAAAGCTAGTCCTGACTTTATTGCAGCCTCCGGATTATTTAAATGAAGAGTGTTTCCATTAAAAACAACTTCACCCTTTGCAGGATAAATTCCCATTAATCCATTTGCAAGTCCAAGTTTGCCTTGACCAGCTAAACCGCCTATACCAACTATTTCACCCTTTTTAACTTCGAAATTAATACCCTTTACTCTTTCACCTGGCATAGCTACAATTAAATCTTTTATATTTAAAATAGTTTCATCTGTAATATTTTTATTTGCGCTTTCGCTTCTGTCTATTGAGATTTTTCTGCCAACCATTAACTGAGCTATCTCAAATTTATTTGTATCCTTTATATCTTTTGTAGCTACATGTTCACCATCTCTAAGAACAGTAACTTTATCTGCAACATCAATTATTTCATCAAGTCTGTGACTAATAAATAAAATTCCAATTCCTTTTTGAGCAAGCTTTCTGATTGCATCCAGTAAATTTTTTGCTTCAGCTTCTGCCAGGACTGCAGTTGGTTCATCAAATACGAGAATTTTAATTCCCGTTTTATCAATTTCACGTGCAATTTCAATAAATTGCATGTGTCCCACCGGAAGCCCTGCTACTGGCATAAACTCGTCAATATTCATATCAAGAATATCCAGCGCTTTTCTTGCATCCTCATTCATTTTCGTAAAATCTAAAGATTCAAGCCTTTTACCTAAGACTGCACTTACTGCATTGGGCTTGGTTATTTCTCTATTTAACTTAATATTTTCAGTTATGGTAAATCCGGGAATAAGCATAAATTCCTGATGCACCATACCAATTCCATATTTCATGGCATCATGAGGCGATTTAATATGCGCTTCTTGTCCATCAATTTCAATAGTTCCTTCAAATCCCCCGGTTGTATGGATTATCGGCATGCCAAACAGTATATTCATCAGTGTTGATTTTCCAGCTCCGTTTTCTCCTATGAGGGCGTGTATTTCACCTTTTTTTAGCTCAATATTAATATCTTTTAATACTCTGTTTCCTGAGTATTGTTTTGAAACATTTTTTAAGCTGAGAAGGTTATCACTCATTTTTACCTCCCGATAAGTATGACATTCTACATTCGCAAAAAGGAATGCAACAGAAGTTCATTATAAGAAATTCTGAAACATTCCTTAATTATTTTTTCTGTTAAATTTTAAATACTTCGCTGACTAAAAATATTATATTATGTCTTCTTTATCGTAAGTCAAGAAGTCCATCATAATCAATCTGAATGTTGGGTATTCTGTAGATCCTTCAGCGTATCCGGTTGTTTTAACTTCGATTCCATCTGCATATTCAGTCATTAATTCTTCTAATACTTTTACATTTAATTCATCGCCAACTTCACCGTTAATCCATTTAACTGCATATTCAGTTGAAGCAACAGTGTTCATCATAGCAACTGGAACAGGCCATGTTGAGAATCTTCCAAGAAGACCTTTTTCATCAAGTTTTTTAGCAGTTTCACTAATTACATTTGCCATAGCATCAACAGAATATCCGGTTGATTCAATACCAAGTGCTGATGGGAAGCCATGATACGGTGATGGGCAGCATGGTTGTGGATATATAGCACCTGCATCATAGCAAGCCTTTATTAAAGGAGTTTGCATAGCACAGTTCGTTGAGAAAAATGCTGTATCCTTGCCATATTTTTCTACCATCTTTGGAACATCTTCTAATATAAATTGCTGTGCACCCGGAACACCAGCATCACCTGTTGGATCTGGAGCTGTTGCATCAACAAATTCAATACCTATTTCTTTACATTTTTCAATCATTAAGTCTCTTCTAGCTGATAAAAGCACAACTGACATATGTCTTGGGAATGAATAGTGAACAAAAGTTTTAGCACCTAATGCTTTAGCTTGCTCAGGTATAGTTGATCCCATTCCTAATTCGTTAGGGTTTAAAATTAAATCTGCTCTTGCTGCAACGTCAGGTGGGTTTTCCTGTGGAACGCAATAAACAATAAACATGTCATCACGTGTTTCTAATAGTTTATCAACTGCAGCATTAGTTCCTGGAACTGCCTGATTGATTATCAATGCTTTTACTTCTGAATCAGAACCTATTTTAGTAATTGTACTAATCATTTGTTCTTGCTCTGTCATGAAGTTATCTGGCCATAATACGTGCATAATTTTGTCTTCGCCATATTTTTCTACCATTTGTTGAGCTGAACGATACTCTTCTTCATTTTGAGAAAGCGTATTTGTGACAATTGCAATTTTACCTTCAAAAGGTTCTGCTTCTGTCGCTGGTGTTTCTGTC
>JBASLQ010000013.1:0-5114 GCA_049656425.1 Sedimentibacter sp. | reverse complement strand
GTCAGTGATATTAAAGTTCATAGACACCTCCAATTATCTTGCATATTTTGGAGTAACTTCAAATCCTTTTTTAAAGAAGTTTGTTGAATAATCAATTTCAGCACCTTTCATGGCACCTTCTAATTCTTCAGATACAATTATATCAATTCCTTCTGTGTTGTAAACTTTATCATTTTCTGATTGTTTCTCCGAAACAATGCCTAATTCGGCACCACATCATGAAAAACCTGTTATTTTCAATTTAATCGGCTCACAATTGCTTTGTAATTCAACTAATTTTTCTTTTGCGTTATCTGTTATTGTAAATTCCATAGTATCCTCCACTATTATTATTATGTCTCAATATATAAAAAAATTTCATATATATCTGTGACTAAGTTACATTGATGCAATAATTGTTATTTGTTTATATAGTAATATAAAACGTGGAAGAATACAAGAAAATTACATAATTTATTTCATAAAATTTTTATGAAAGCAAAATATTTTTTATATCATCACGATTGTGAGTGAGTTCTACATCTATGCTTTTCACTACACTTGCAGGCTTATTTTTAATAATATGAATTATGTTGGATAATGTGACAGCTTCGTCAATATCGTGAGTAATGAAAAGTACAGTTCTTTTACTTTCACTCCAAAGTCTTTGAAATAAAGCAACCATTTCTTTTTTTAACTTATTATCAAGACCCTTAAAAGGTTCATCCATTATAAGAATATTTGAAGGATATGCAAAAGCTCTGGCTACAGATACCCTTTGAGACATTCCTCCGCTAAGTGCTCCCGGTTTATAATGTTTATAATCTTTTAATTCAACCATTTCAATATAACTGTCAATTATTTTTTTCCTTTTTTCATTATCATAAATATCTTTCAATACAAAATCAATATTGTCATAAACGCTGTACCATTCAAGAAGTCTTGGTTCTTGAAAAACATAAGAAAATAAAACATGTTCAGTTCCTGTAACTTCTCCTTTGTCAATGGGAATGAGGCCGGCTATTATATTGGCAATAGTGGTTTTTCCAACTCCGGATGGTCCAAACAAACATGTAATTTTATTTTTCTCTAAAGAAATATTAAAATCCCTTAATATTTCCAAATCATCATATTTTTTAAAAACATTTATCAATTTAATCATATTTGACCTGCTTTAAATATTATTTTCAATATGTTTTCAAATAAAATACTTAAAAAAATTATTATGATTGTCCATGCAAATAAGTCTGGAATTTCCAAATATACTTTTGAATCATACAAATAACTTCCTATTGAATATTTAGGAAGACTTAAAACTTCTGCAGCCGATGTTACTTTCCAGCTTATACCAAGAGCAGAAATCATGCCTGCCTTTATATATGGTAGAGTGCTATAGAAATAAACAGACCTTACAATTCTTGGCTTTTTAATATTATACACCCTGCACATTTGAAGTAGTTTAATATCGGTTGATTGAATACCGCTTACAGTATTGGTCCAAATTATAGGAAAACACATGAGAAATGCCACAAATATTGGAACATTGGTATCTTTAAACCACATGATGGCAATAATTATTATAGACATTACAGGCACAGTTCTTATAATGCTTACCAGAGGATTAAGCAAATTGTAAACAGATTTGTTAATACCACAAAAATATCCAAATATTATTCCTAAAACACATGATATCATAAAACCGGACAATGTTCTGTAAGTGCTGTACAGCAAAGTGATGTACGTATTTTTTTCAGTCAGTAAATTAAATAGAGCAATGAATGTTGCACCAGGAGAAGGGAGATAAATCTCATGATTTATTATCAACGAAAATATCTCCCAAACAATTATCCAAAATAATATTATAAAAAAATTACGGTACTTACTCTGCAAAATAGAATATTTCATCCGGCAAGCTTCCTCCTACTGAAGCAGGATTTGAATCAAATAATATTTTATAAAAATTATTCAAGCCTTCTTTTTCTTCCTGTGCTGTTTTAAATGTAATTCCGCAGTAAGGAATTGCTTTTTCTACAATTGCTGCACTTGGCATAATTTCATTTTTTTCAACAAGCACTGAAGCATCAGTAGGATTTTCAAGAACCCAATTAACAGAAGCTTCATATTGCTTTAAAAATTCAGCAACAAATTCTTTGTTGTTTTCGGCAAACTGCTTATTTACAACGATGCATCCTGTGTATAACTGGCTTGCACCATCAGTTGCAGTCTTCCATTCTTCGTTTAAATCAACAAGTATTTTAACGTTGCTGTTTTTCATGGTTGTTTGAGTAACAAATGGCTGAGGGAGAAGAGCAGTCTTTGTGTCTTCTGCTATAACAGATTGTGCCAAAGTAGCATGATCCATGGTGTAATCAAGTTCAACTTTTCCTTCAAGTCCATTTTGTTTTAAAATATAATTAATGGCGTAGTCAGGAGTTGATCCTTTTGCGCTCATCCCCAGTGTCTTTCCCTCTAAGTCTAAAACAGAAGCTGTATCATCAGTTCCAACTATGTATAAATTGCCTATGGTATTAACGGCCATTATTTGCACTGCACCGCCTGTTTTGTTGTATAAAACAGCAGCAAGGTTTATTGGTACAGAAGAAATTTGTATATCACCATTTATTATTTTACCGGTAAGCGCATCAGGAGCACTTTCAGCAATATATTCTACATTGTACCCTTCGCTGGTTAATGCTTTTTCATCTATCATTTTAATCATTCCTATTGATGTAGGTCCCTTTAATCCTGCTATAGTTACATTTATAGGTTCTTTTGGTTCTTCTTGCTGAATTTCTTTAGGCTGTTCAACAGTGGTTTCATTACTTTTAGCACATCCTGTAAACATTGCTATTGCTAAAACAAAAATTAATAATAAACTTATTTTTTTCATTATTTTCTCCTTTAATTTTTTTTAGATAATGCACTTTTAACGCTTAAACCTTTAATTTTTCCAAGTTTTCCGCTAAGGGCTCCTATTTCGTCATTTGTTCCGTCAACAATAATAGAAATAACATTTACTCCGCGTTCTTTATAGGGAATACCCATTCTCCCAATTATAATGCTGCCGTACTGATGCAAAACATCATTGACTTCAGCAATTTGAGATAAATCTTCAATTACTATCCCTATAACACCGATTCTCTTATCCATGATTAATACCTCCTTACACAAAAAATTATTCCTTGCATACACAAGGAATAATAGTCTTAGAGAACATTATTATTTTTATTGTATTTTTCCTTGCCCTTAGAAAATCCTTAAGCTTAGATTTGATTTAACATAAATATGTAATTATATCTATGATGTTAAGATACTATTTTATTCATACTGTTTATTCGTCTTTTTGTAAATCATCCACTGAAATATTAAAGTACTGAGCAAAAATTGTTAAATAAAAATCAGATGGTTCTTCTTGATCGATTTCATATTGTTTGATTCTTTCTCTAGGGACATTTAATGCTGTACTAAGTTCTTGTTTGGTCATATCTTTTTCTTTTCTGATCTTTCTTAATTTCTCACCTAATGTCATAATTGTCACCTCTATTTTTTATTTAGCTCATTTCCATATGTCATTATACCATACACAAAGAAAACTTCAACATGATATTTATTATATTCACAAAAGATATATTTTATCAATGTTAATTTTTTTTCTTTATTTGTCATGTGTTATAATATATACATGCATTATAATAATATACAATTTACTGAAAGAGTGTTATAATAATTGCAAATTGTACAGAGGTGCATTTATGATATCAACTAAGTGGTTTCAAGGTAAAAGCGGCTTAAATGATGTTTTGAAAATTAGAAAAAAAGTAATTTTAGATGAAATGAAAATAAGCGATAATTTGCTATCTGATTTTTATGATGATTTTGCATTCAACGTAGTTGTATATGAAGATAATATTCCTGCAGGAACAGGAAGACTGTTGTTTAAAGATGGAAAGTATTTTATTGACATGGTTTGTGTAATAAAAGAATTCAGAGGAAACAATTATGGAGATTTAGTTGTAAGAATGCTGGTGCGAAAGGCTGTTGGTTTAGGAGCAGAAAATACTTATGCAACTGTCAATGAAGACTGCAAGCAATTGTTTGATAATGTTGGTTTTATGAAAATAGATGATTGTGGTAATGGAGAATCATTAATGAAGAAAATTGGAGATGTGGGAGGACATTGCTGCAAATAACAAGAGCTGAAATAAATATTTAATTTAAAATTTAATTTAAAAATTTAAAATTTTAGTAGACAAAACAAAATTACCAGTGTACAATTATGAAGGTCAAATGTTGTGACTCATTGGTCAAGTGGTTAAGACGCCACCCTCTCACGGTGGAATCAGGGGTTCGACTCCCCTATGGGTTATTTTTCAAGGGTTACGGCGATTAACCACCATGGATTATGCGGTATAATAATTATGATATGAGCGCATTTAGTCCTTTGTGGCAAGATGTGTAATAGTACCTGGTATTGGTAGTACTGGGTGCTATTTTTTATATTTAAACGTGTTAAATTGCACACGGTTAAGCTATTTCATCAAGACGAGTTTTAAGACGAGTAAGTTCGTTTTCAAGAATTTCAATCCTGATGGTTAATAATTCTTTTTCGCTTTCAAATTTTAATAATTCATCAATTTTAGCGTTTAAATTTTGTTGTCCTTCGACGAGCAGACTAATATTTTTATTTGTATCATTCTCAAGTGTCATTTTAACGTTCTTAATATCAGATTTCAATTCAGTTCTTACATCTTTGATGTCGGAATACACATTGCTGAATTCTTCCTGTATTGTTGAATATACGCCCTTAAAACCCTCTTGCATTTCGGTATTCATTTTCGTAATTAATTCTAATATTTGTTCGCTTTTATCCATTTGATTATTTCTCCTTTTTATAACAATTTCATTATATATAAATTAGGTTCAAAATATATTATATAGTTAACTATTTTAACAGATATAGCATACTTGCTTTTGTAACAAGTTAGCGCCTCTGATAAGAATTCTTCTGTAACATTCAAATATTCAGCCATTTCATGCTTGTCCTTACATCTCGCTTCAAAGGCATGTACTATTCCTAATAATCCAATCTGCTTGTTGTATGCCCATAGCCGAGCTCTACAAAGGAGCATTTTTGC
>JBASLQ010000012.1:0-3258 GCA_049656425.1 Sedimentibacter sp. | reverse complement strand
GTATCCACAATAAATTTATCCATAATCAACCTCATCATTTGTAATACATTTATTATAATATAAAAATTTTCAATTATACAACAAATTTAAAAAAGGATTCAGGGGACGGACCTTTCAGTTTTTTTTTGAAAGGTCCGTCCCCTGAATCCTAGAAATGATGAAAGCTGAAGGCTTGAGAGATAAAATGATTTTAGTTTGCGGCGGACCTCGTATATTCCACGAATTGGCACAAGAATTGGGCTATGATGCAGGATTCGGTTCAGGCAGCTTTGCCAACCACGTTGCTACATTTGTGGTAAAACAAATAGTTGAAAGAAACCTTATATAACAATAGTTTTGTAGGAAGGGCCTTGTGCCCTCACATTTTTGTGTTTTCCTGTTTTTTCTTTTGCCTTTCACATTTTATAGTTTAATTCTGCTCCAACAGGGTATATCTAGCGTATACAATATATTCAAACTGAAGGAGGACTTTATGGACAACATTGACAAAATAAACAACGTTAATAAATACAAAGTACCAATAAAAAAATTAAAGAAAACCTGCAGCATTGAAGATGAACTTAAATTTTGCAAAACTTCCAGGGAGTTAACTGTTTTAGACGGAGTAATTGGTCAGGACAGGGCAGTAAAGTCAATGGAGTTTGGTCTTTCTATGGGTGCTGCAGGATACAACACATTTATTCTGGGACCTCAGGGAACCGGGAAAAGCACATACGCTCTTACGGCAGTTTCCAAAATTGCTGCCAATGGGAACATTCCAGGTGACTGGTGCTACATCAACAATTTCAGTGAGTGGGATAAGCCTCTGGCAATATCCCTTCCCGCAGGCCAGGGAAAAATATTTCAAAAAGATATGGATAAACTGGTTACAAATTTAGCGATTTACATACCAAAGGCATTTGAAGGAAGCCATTTTCAACAGTTGAAGGATTCCATCATTCAGACTACAAATGAAAAAATGACATCAATCCTCAGAGAAATTGAACAAATAGCAATTAATTCAGGTTTTGGCATACAGCAGGCTCCCCAAAGAATTCTGCTGATACCCCTTAAAGATAACAAGCTTTTAACGCCTGAAGAATATAATCAGCTTTCAGTTGAAAAACGAGAAGAAATAGAAGTAAAGAGAAATAAAATTGCTAAAGACATTGACGAAAAAATAAGGGATGGACAAATATTTCAAAGAATTGCAGAAGAGCAGACAATTGACCTGGAAATACAGACTGCACTTGCTGCTGCCGAGCCTCTGATTAATCAAATGAAAGAGAAATATAAAGGAATACCAAAAATTATTGAATATTTAGATAAAGTATTGAAGGATGCTGCAGACAATCATACGATTTTCAGAGGTGTCAATCACGTTATAAAAGAGGAATATGCAACAGAACCCCAGGAAAATGCAGAACCGCTTGATGAAGAAGAGGACCTCCTGTTTGATACAAAAATCATTGAATCTAAGGATACCATGGATCCTTTCACAAGATACAAAGTTAATTTATTTGTAAACAATGAAAAATGTGAGGGTTCCCCGGTCATAATAGAAAGCAATCCATACTATTACAATCTTTTTGGAAAAATTGAATACAAAAGCCAGATGCTGACCACCATGACGGACTTTACAATGATTAAATCAGGAGCAATCCACAGGGCAAATGGAGGATATTTGATTCTGCAGGCAAAAGATTTGCTGATGGATCCATTTGCATGGGATGCTTTAAAGAAGGCCTTGAAGTACAAGCAGGCAGTTGTTGAAAACAACGGGGAGCAGACCCGATTTGTTCCTACAGTAACATTAAAGCCTCAGCCGATTCCTATTGATGTAAAGGTAATATTGATCGGAAGCTTTTTGTTTTATCAATTTCTTGCATTTGACGAGGATTTTAAGAAACTGTTTAAAGTAAATGTAGATTTTGACATTGAAATGGACAGGACAAAGGAGAGCATACGCCACTACGTTTCTTTTGTTGGTTCATTGTGTGAAAAAGAAAAATTAAAACATTTCAATTGTGCTGCGTTAGCCAAGGTAATAGAGTTTGGTTCCAGACTTGCTGAAAATCAAAACAAACTGTCTACACGCTTTAATGCTGTAGGTGAGATAGTCTATGAATCATCATCTCTTGCACAGTCGGATGATTCGGAGTATGTGGATGCATACCATGTGGACAGGGCAATAAAGGATAGAAAGTACCGTTCCAACATGATTGAAGAAAAAATGCAGGAGCAGATATTGCAGAAAAAAGTGCTTATTGATACTGAAGGAGCTGTAGTTGGACAGGTAAACGGCTTGTTTGTAATGGAAACATTAGAATATGCCTTTGGTCTTCCGTCACGAATAACCGCCAGAACATATTCGGGACGTCAGGGAATCATCAATATTGAAAGAGAAACTGATATGAGCGGAAATATCCATTCAAAGGGAGTTCTCACGCTTAACGGCTACCTTGGAGGAAAATTTGCACAGGAAAAACAATTTGGATTTACAGCTCAAGTGACATTTGAACAGCTTTACGGGGGAGTGGAAGGAGATAGTGCTTCAAGCGCTGAAATGTACGCAATTTTGTCAAGCCTGTCAAGTGTTCCTATAAAACAAAACCTGGCAGTTACAGGCTCTGTGAATCAAATGGGACAAATACAGCCCATAGGCGGAGTCAATGAAAAAATTGAAGGATTTTTTGACATATGCTCAATAAAAGGATTGTCCGGAAATCAGGGAGTAATAATTCCTGAAAGCAACATAGACAACCTGATGTTAAAAGACGAAGTTGTTGATGCAGTTAATAATGGAATGTTTCATATTTATGCTGTCAAAACAATTGAGGAAGGGCTTGAACTTTTAACAGGAGTGTCTGCCGGAGTACCGGGAATCGATGGGGAATACCCAAAAGACAGCATATTCTACCTAGCTGACCAAAAACTGAAAGAATACAACAAAATACTGGTATCATCCACTGAAAATGCATAAAAAGATCCTTCGCTGGCACTGTCATCCTGAGCGCAGTGAAGGATCTCATCTTTTTTCTTAACTATTAATCTTCAATGCTGCTCCTGATCAGATCCAACACAGAAGTAGAAGCCCTTTCCCTTACAATATCACGGGAACCAGTAGCCCTAATCTTCAAAACATTAAACTTCTCTTTATAATAAACACACACATAAACCAACCCAACAGGTTTTTCTTCAGTGCCGCCGTTAGGTCGGGCAACGCCAGTGGTGGAAACTCCAATATCAGTGCCTGCTATTTTTGCAGCACCATAAGCC
>JBASLQ010000011.1:0-2816 GCA_049656425.1 Sedimentibacter sp. | reverse complement strand
CATTTTCAAGAAGTGCTATACCGAATATTATATTGGCATTTTCCAGTACAACTTTCCCGACGGATTTTATTCTAGAAGAAGCATTTTCCATACCTTTGCTGTGAACAGCTGTTGCTCCTACGTGATTTCCAAGGCCGATTGCAATAATTTTATGCAATCCGCTTTCTATATCACCGTTTATGTCAGTATGAGCCTTAATTCTATTCATAAGAACCATTCCGTCAAGTTCACTTGCTATTTTATCATAATAAACAGGGATGCCCGTGTCTGTTACACCAATCTGCACTACTTCCATGCTTGACATTATTTTTGCGCCTGTATATTCTTCAGTCACCCCAAGCTCTTCAATTACTTCACGCTGGCCTTGAGCTGTAGCTCCCCCATGGCTTCCCATGCTGGAGATAATAATAGGCTGCGCCCCAAGTTCTTTAATATTTCTTGAAACTGCTCTTACTATTTCCTTTAAATTTGCAATTCCCCGGCTACCCACAGTAATTCCTATTCTTTGCCCCGGTTTTATTCTGTTTTTAATATTATCATCTCTGAACTGTTCATCAACAACGCTCATCACATCATCTATTCGAATAGTTTCAAAGTGCTGTGTGATTCTAGCAAATCTAGGTATCTCTATACTTTCAAGCATGTCATTAACTATACTCATTGCCATCATTCCTTCATCATCTTTTAAAATGTACACTTTTTAACATACAGTTTTCTTAATACTCAAAGGCATATGCCTTTGAGTATTAAGTTCAATTTTACTTATTTAATGCATTCATGAATGCTTCATAAACTGCTGGAGCACAATCTTTTTCTATCATTTCCCAAGTACCTTTTGCCTTTTCAGAAAATGCTGAAAGTTGATCTGGAGTCAATTCTACCATTTCTACACCATAATCCTGCATTTCTTTTGTAAATTTATCTATATTTTCATCCTGATATTTATTTGCTTCATCTCTGGCTTTTGCTGCACCATCATTTACTACAGCTTTTAAGTCATCTGGAAGACTATTGTAGAAATCTAAATTCATAATCCAAGTAATAGTCTGAAAAATGTGGTTTGTTCCAATTATAAAATCTTGTTGTTCATAAAACTTCTGTGAATAAATAAGTTCAAGAGGGTTTTCCTGGGCATCAACTGTCCCTTGCTGCAAAGCTGTGTATAATTCATTAAATGCAAGTGGAGTAGGGTTAGCACCTATAGCGTTCCACACTGCCATATGATATTTATTTTCCATTGTACGAAGTGTCATGCCCTTCATATCTTCTGGTGTTGTAACTTTTTTATTAGCTGTCAGTGTTCTGAAGCCTTGGTCAGAAGAATTCAAGAATTTAAAACCGCTCTTTTCATATTCTGCTGATATTGCTGTAACGAAATCCGGGTCGCTTAATACTTGACGAGCCTGACTCTTATCTGCATAAACGAATGGCAAGTCATTTATTACTGCTGCAGTCACAAAATTAACCTGTGGTGCTGCAGATGATCCTATCATGGTAACGCTTCCTGTCTGAGTTCCTTCAATAATCTCTCGGTCTCCGCCAAGTTGTGAATTAGGATATATATCCACTGTGATTTTTCCATTTGAATTTGCTTCCACATATTCTTTAAATACAGTTGCATAGTGATGCAAAGAAGTTACTTCAGCTGTAGAGTGTGCTAAAGTTATTTTATAAACTTGACCGTCTCCTCCCGCAGGTGTTTCTGCCGGTTTATCTGTTGGAGTTGTTGATCCGCTTGAGCATCCAGTGAATAAACTCAAGACCATAATTAATGCTAATGATAATGATAATATTTTTTTCATCTTTTTACCTTCCTTATTTTCTTATTTTTTTATTTTTACTTATTTTGCCAACTGTTTTTTATTTACTGCATTGTAAGGCATTATTTTTTTAACCAATGCATCTACAGCTGAGTAAGCAACCTTTTGATGTTGTTCAATTGAAGCTTCAACTGAATTATATGCACTGTGTGGATTAATAATTAAATTGTCATATTTGTATATTTCTGCATTAGGATCAAATATAGGTTCCAATTCATTAACATCCAATCCTGCTGCTTTTACCTTCCCGCTTTCTAACGCTTCCATCAAGGCATAAATATCAATTATAGGACCTCTTGCAGTGTTTACTATTAAAACTCCATCTTTCATCTTTGCAATTGTATCCTTGTTAATTAGATGTTTTGTTTCCGGTGTTAATGGGGTATGAACAGATATTGCGTCTGCCTGGGCATACAATTCATCAAGGGTAACTTGTTTTACATTTAGTTCTTTAAAAAAACTCTCCGGTAAAAATGGGTCATATGCTATGGTGTTCATGTTAAAGCCGCTCATATATTTTACAAATAGCCTTGCAATACTTCCAAATCCAATTAATCCTAATGTCATTGAACTTAATCTGTTAATAGGGTATCCATCATTTGCACCCCAATTTCCTTTACGGCAAGATCTGTCAAGCAAAGATACTTTCCTGCAAAGATTTAACAGCAGCGCCATTGTGTGTGTTGCAACATCTGGCTGACAATAATCAGGCAAGTTGCATACTATAATTCCTCTTTCAGTAGCAGCCGGAACATCAATAGTATCATAACCAATACCATAACGGACTATTATTTTGCAGTTTTCAAGTTTGCCAATAAGATCCTTGTTCATATCCACATAAACTAGTCCGACGCCATCAGCATCTTTGGCAACTTCAATAACTTCTTCCACAGTCTTGCATTCAGCAATGACACATTCAATTCCTTGTGCTTCTAATATATTTTTCTCAATATTAAAATCACTGCCGGCAAGTTCCTGGCTGTCCAATATAACAAA
>JBASLQ010000010.1:0-2006 GCA_049656425.1 Sedimentibacter sp. | reverse complement strand
AACGCATTTTGGTGGTACTGGAATTTCAACCAGTTGTCCATCGCCTACGCCTTTTGGCCTCGGCTTAGGTCCCGACTTACCCTGAGTGGACGAGCCTTCCTCAGGAATCCTTAGGCTTTCGATGGGTAAGATTCTCACTTACCTTTCGCTACTCATGCCAACATTCTCTCTTCTATACAGTCCATATCCTCTTACGATGGAACTTCAACCCGTATAGAATGCTCCTCTACCGATGTACTAATGTACATCCCACAACTTCGGTAATAGATTTTAGCCCCGGACATCTTCGGCGCAAAACCACTCGACCAGTGAGCTATTACGCACTCTTTTAATGAGTGGCTGCTTCTAAGCCAACATCCTGGTTGTCTGTGTAGTTTTACATCCTTTTCCACTTAATCTATATTTTGGGACCTTAGTTGGTGATCTGGGCTGTTTCCCTTTTGACCACGAAACTTATCTCACGTAGTCTGACTCCCAAGCTTGTATATATGGTATTCGGAGTTTGATAGGTTTTGGTAACGTATAACGCCCCTTGACCATTCAGTGCTCTACCCCCACTATACTTTTCTTGAGGCTAGCCCTAAAGCTATTTCGAGGAGAACCAGCTATCTCCGAGTTCGATTGGAATTTCACCTCTATCCACACGTCATCCCGTAGCTTTTAAACGCTAATGGGTTCGGTCCTCCACCAGATTTTACTCTAGCTTCAACCTGCACATGGATAGGTCACCCGGTTTCGGGTCTACGACATGCAACTTCTCGCCCTATTCAGACTCGGTTTCCCTTCGGCTCCTAACCTATCAGTTATTAACCTTGCTACATATCGTAACTCGTTGGCCCGTTCTACAAAAAGTACGCGGTCACACTTTCGTGCTTCCACTGTTTATAGGCATGGGGTTTCAGGTTCTTTTTCACTCCCCTCCCGGGGTTCTTTTCACCTTTCCCTCACGGTACTATTCTCTATCGGTCACTAGGTAGTATTTAGCCTTGGGAGGTGGTCCTCCCTGCTTCCCACTAGATTTCTCGTGTCTCGTGGTACTCTGGATCATATCCTTGCTTCTAACTGTTTCACCTACAAGCCTATCACTTTGTTTCGGGTAGCTTTCCAGCTATCTTCGGTTACTGTTATCCGTCTCTTTGATATGTCCGCAACCCCACACATTGCTGCATGGTTTGGGCTCTTCCGTTTTCGCTCGCCGCTACTCTCGGAATCATTCTTTATTTTCTCTTCCTAAGGGTACTTAGATGTTTCAGTTCCCCTCGTTCCCCTCATACAGCTATTTATTTACTGTATGATACATAAGGTTTACCTTATGTGAGTTTCCTCATTCGGATATCTGCGTATCGTTGACTGCTTACGTCTCCTCGCAGCATTTCGTAGTTTGCCACGTCCTTCTTCGGCTCCTAGTGCCAAGGCATTCGCCCCACGCCCTTTTTATCTTGACCATTTCTAGCCCTAATCTCATTTTTTCGAACGTTAGTGATGAAAAAATGATGATAGGTCTGACGCAATGAGTACCAAATTTTTACGACCATAGGAAGTAAAAAAATTTGTGTACGAAACTGCGATGTCATATATTACTTCTTCATAATATATTTTTTTATTTGTTATTTTTTCTGTATGCTTTCGCATACTTTGTTTTTTGTCTTCTCTTTATTTTCCTATGCAATTTTCAAGGTACTACTCTGGCCCTAACCCCATTTGTTCGAGCGTTAGCGAAGAATAAATGGCGGTAGGTCCGACGCAATGTGCTCCAATTTTGCACGACCAAAGGAAGTGAAAAAATTGTGATGCGAGACTGCGCACTTCTTTTACTTAAATTATTTAATTATACTGCTCAAACTTTTGTTTGAGCAGCAATAAAACAGCATAAGTCCTCTAGTTCTCCTTAGAAAGGAGGTGATCCAGCCGCACCTTCCGATACGGCTACCTTGTTACGACTTCACCCCAGTCATTGATCCTACCTTAGGCGCCTGCCCCCTTACGGTTAGCTCAGCGACTTTGGG
>JBASLQ010000009.1:0-3820 GCA_049656425.1 Sedimentibacter sp. | reverse complement strand
ACTGTAATTTCTGATTTTATTGAAGTCTCTACCTAAAAATACTTCATCATCATTAGTACCGTAAGCCATTGGTCCCAATTCATCACTCATACCAAAAGTTGTTACCATTGCTCTTGCAATTTTAGTAGCTCTTTCAATATCATTTGATGCTCCGGTTGATATATCATCTAATGCTAATTTTTCAGCAACTCTTCCGCCAAGTAGCCTTACAATATTTTCTTCCATTTCAGTTTTAGAAGAATAAGATCTGTCTTCCTGAGGCAAATACATTGTGAATCCGCCGGCTCCGCCTCTTGGAATTATTGTAATCATATGAACAGGATCTTTATTTGATGAAAGTCTTGCTACAACTGCATGACCAGCTTCGTGATATGCTGTAAGCTTTTTCTCGTTTTCGCTGATTACTTTGCTTCTCTTTTCAGGTCCTGCTATTACTTTAGTTATAGCTTCTTCAATAATATCCATTGTTATTACTGTTTTATTTTTTCTGGCAGTCAATAAGGCTGCTTCATTCATTGCATTTTCCAAATCAGCAGGAGTGAATCCAGGAGTACGTTTTGCAACTATCTCTAAATTTATATCATCTGCCAATGGTTTTTTTCTAACATGAATTTTCAATATTTCTTCTCTTGCTTTTACATCAGGAAGTCCAACATGAACTTGTCTGTCAAATCTGCCCGGTCTCATAAGCGCGGGATCAAGAATATCAGGTCTGTTTGTTGCAGCTATGATGATTATTCCTTCATTGCCTGCGAATCCATCCATTTCAACCAATAACTGATTTAATGTTTGTTCTCTTTCATCATTTCCGCCGCCCATTCCAGCGCCTCTTCTTCTTCCAACTGCATCTATTTCATCGATAAATACTATACATGGAGCATTTTTCTTTGCCTGCTCAAACAAATCTCTTACTCTGGAAGCTCCAACACCAACAAACATTTCAACGAAGTCAGAACCGCTTATGCTGAAAAATGGTACTCCTGCTTCTCCTGATACTGATTTTGACAAATATGTTTTTCCTGTTCCAGGAGGTCCCACTAAAAGTACTCCTTTTGGTATACGTGCTCCAAGCTTAACAAATTTAGCAGGACTTTTAAGAAAATCAACTATTTCGCTAAGTTCTTCTTTTTCCTCGTCAAGTCCGGCCACATCAGCAAAAGTAATTTTTTTACTTGGATCATCATCTTTGACCATTTTAGCTCTACTCTTTCCAAAGGACATTGCCTTGCCTGTACCTCCGCCTTGTGATTGTTTCATGAAAACATACCACAGCACTCCTAATAGTATTAGCATTCCAATTGTAGGCAATGCCTGAACCCATAACGGTGTAGCAGGTATTGGTTCGCCATTTAAAACTATTTCACCGGATTCAACCTTTTCAGCAAGATATTTATCATAAAAGCTTGAAGAAAACAAAAATACAGTTGGCACATAAGAATTAAATGCTGTGTCATCCTTGTAAACTCCGCTAACTTCGCTTTCTGTGAAGGACAGTGATTTTATATTGTTATTTTGTATTTGAATTATAAGCTCGCTATAACTAATGTCTTGTACTTCTGTTGCCGGCTCAACCATGCTTTGCACCAACAATATTATTACAACAAATATAAGAATATACATAGCGATGCTTCTCATAAATCCTTTCAATTAAAGCCTCCTCTTTGTCTAAAGACTGCGTTTTATGATAAAATTGTATCATATAAAGCAGTGTATTACAATTATTTTGTGTTCATTATTTTATTTATATTCCACGAATAATTTTATTAATTGTAATTTCTAATTTTTAGTTAGAATATATTTCTTCCATTAATATTGCTATATAAGGAAGATTTCTATATTTTTCAGCATAATCAAGTCCATATCCTACAACAAATTCATCAGTAACCTTGAAGCCTGTGTATTTAATATCCAATGGAGTTGTTCTTCTGTCTGGTTTATCAAGTATAGTACAAATTTCAACAGATTTTGGGCCTCTGGATTTCAAATTTTCAGCCATATATGACAATGTCAATCCTGAATCTATTATGTCTTCAACTATAAGAACATGTCTTCCTTCAATTGATGCATTTAAATCTTTTAAAATTCTTACAACTCCAGAAGATTTTGTGTTAGATCCATAACTGGAAATTGCCATAAAATCAATATCTAAAGGTAAATCTATATGTCTCATTAAATCACTTACAAAAATTACCGCACCTTTTAATACGCAAACCAAAAGCAAATCCTTTCCTTTGTAGTCCTCAGTAATTTTAGCACCAAGCTCGGCAACCTTGGCCTGCAATACATCCTCCGCGATTAGTACACTTTTAATACCCTTATTCATTAGTGCTCCTCCTTAAAGTAAAGTTTAATATTTTTATCGTTGAAGATGACACTTTGTAATTGTTGTGGATTCTGAAGCCTTCAAGCCATAATATGTTATCATCATCTGCAATTATCAGTTTACTGTCTCTTTCTTCTGCCGGAACTTTCATGTCTATGAAAATATCCTTAATTTTTTTACTTCCTGTGTTTCCACATGGAATCATTGAATCTCCTGTTATTCTGTTTCTGACAATTAGATTTCCTTTTATTAAATCATAATCCAAGCTGATACTGTTCTTGTCCCTTATATCAACTTCAGAAATATCCATAATTTTGCAATTTAAAATTTTCCCAACTTCTGAAATATTTACAGGTATTCCCAGCACAATATCATATTTAAACTTCGGAATATTTTCAACAATTTTATTGACTATAAAATTATCATAGCTTATCTCAATTGTAAAGCCCTCAGACAAATTAATTTTTTTGCCTGTCTTGCCCGTTTTAATAAAATCAATTGCATAATCAATATGTTTCATTTCAACATTGACTGTATTACCTTTTAATTGCTCAATTGAGCGTCTTATAATCCTGCCTGATTCGCCGTCATCCATTTGCTTTAATTTCTTCAAATCCAAAACAACTTTATTTCCATCACTTTCAAGCAGTGCTTCCTTAAATTTTAATTCAACATATTTTTCTATGATTTTTTTGTCTCTTTCCATTGTTTCCGACATTCTGTACAATGAGTTTTGAATATTGGGATTAAAATTTTTCTCCAGATATGGTATTAAGTTTAATCTTATTTTATTTCTGCCGTAAATAGCCTGAGTGTTTGTTATATCAAGGCAAGATTCATAATTGTTTTCTTTAAGGTATTTCTCTATTTCTGTTCTTGGAACATTAAGCATCGGCCTTACTAAATCTTCCTTAACAAATGACATAGCACTTAACCCGTCAATTCCACTGCCTCTTATAATTCTTTGCAGAACTGTTTCAGCCTGATCATTTAAATTGTGAGCAATTGCAATTTTGCCTCCGCCAACTTCCTTTAAATTTTCCCTAAAAAAGCTATATCTCAAAATTCTCCCTGCTTCTTCTTCAGTTACCTTAAGTTCCTGAGCATACTCAGTAGCATTTTTGCGCTTTACAAAAAGTTTTATGCCATATTCACTACAGAGGCTGCGAACAAAATCTTCATCATGCTGAGCATCTTTTCCCCTGTACATATGGTTTATATGTGAAGCATACAAATTAAAACTTAAGCTTTCCTTTAATATTCTTAAGTTATGAAATAAGAAAACAGAATCCGGTCCGCCTGACAAACCGATTAATACATTATCTCCATATTTAATTAAACCCTTATCCACTATATTTTTTTTAACCAAATTATACATAATATTCCTCGTTTATTTACATAGCATAAATTATACCACATAATTTGAAAATTTAAACTATTTTTTATAATTGATTTTATATTTTGCAAAAAAAGATGTGATCCTTCGCTACGCTCAGG
>JBASLQ010000008.1:0-6152 GCA_049656425.1 Sedimentibacter sp. | reverse complement strand
AAGAATATTTTGGTTAAGACAAAGGTTGGGATTCAAAGCTTTATTCTTAAAAACCTTAAATCACAACAGTTTGATATCTTTAAATATTTTAAATTAGCGGTTTCTTGATTGTTTCATTTCTAATTTTTGGGAAACTCAAATTAATTCTATATTGCTATTTAAAATATTTAATGCTATAATTCTTGCAAGGAGAGTGATAATTATGTCGAAGCAAGATGTTTTAAAATTAATCAATTCCTTACCTGATGATATATCATTTGAAGATGTGCTCTATCATCTTTACATGATGTACAATATTGACGCAGGGATTACAGATATTCAAGAAGGTCGTTCTTATACACATGATAAAGTAAAAGAAATGTTTCAGTAAATTATGTACGATATAATATGGTCTGATAAAGCAGTATCCAATCTAAAATCTATTGAAAATTATATTGCAGAGGAATCACCTATCCAAGCTAAAAAGGTTATCAATGAGATAATCAATTATGTAGAAGAATTATTTCAATTTCCTCATATGGGTGGTGTTGTACCTGAACTAAATGATTGTAAATTGCGACAATTAATTAAATATTCATATCGCATCATATATTCTGTTAATAAAAACCAAATCAATATTATTACTATCATTCATAGCAAACAGGATTTTACCCAAAGATTTCGTAATGATTAATATAAAAATTTTAAAATAATATTGTTAAAGATAAAAAACAAATTAGCATAATCACATTTTTGGGATTATGCTTTATTAAAATTTTTGTCGCAAAATCCTTTTTTTTATTTGCTCATTATCTATTATTGCTTCTGATACGAAAACAGCAAAACATAGAAGGAATTGTAGGTACTTTGGGGACGGACCTTGGAGTTGCCAAATTGGAAATTTAAAGGTCCGTCCCCAGATTTCTTTATAAGGCTGAACCTTCCAGCAATGCATTCATTTCCTTTAGCAGTTCATTGATTTTTATGATTAATTCGTAGCGATATGACTGTATTGATAAAATCTCATCATAGGCGGTGTCCATTGACTCGTAATCTCTTTCTTTAATAAATTCCTTATTTTCTTCCACAATTGCTTTAATTTGTCCCTTTGTAACTTTCAAATCTTCAACGCGTTTAAGTACTTGAGCATTATAATCTTTCAATTGAGCATTAGTCTCTTCCTCTAACTCAATGCCGGCTTTAGACATTGCATTCAAAGTTTGGGCGAGGTCAATACGAAGTTGATTAGTCTGCGCCGAAATAGAAATATTTTCTTCCGCATTATTAAGAATCTCCTGCTGTTCCTCTGTTAAAGATTGTTTGAAGGCCTCGTACTTTTCCATTTTCTCTTCATTGTTTGTTTTTAACTCTTCAATGCGTTGTTGCTTTTTCTCCAATGATTCAATGCGAATATCAAGTTTACTGCTATCGTTGCTTGTTGATGCAAATGCTGTTATGCTCACACTCCCTAAGAGTACAATTGCCATACATATACTTATGATTTTTTTCATTTATAAATCCCTCCTAATTATAATTTGTTGAATCTTATGGCTTTGGAATATCCAAATCCTCACTGGTTACATCATCAAGACTACCCATCACCTCTTCTAGGCTTTCAAGCATGGAATTTACATCCTCTAAACAAGTTTTTCCAGATGAGTTCTGCTCTATTTCGGTCTTGCTTTTTTCTGATAGGCTCTGCTCCACCTCAATTCCACTTTCTTCTGATGCTGTTGGTGTTTGTACAAAAGTGTCTTCAGTTTTTGATAATGTCAGCTCAGACTGTTCACTTAACCTTTCACCATTACATGCGACAAGAAACAAGCTCATCAAAAATGCTACTAATGGAATCAATATTTTTCTAATTGTACTCACCTCCTTTACCAGTATCATACAACAACTTATTTACGTAAAACAAGGGATAGCCTGTGGCAATATCGCGGCAATATTGCGGCAGCTCTTTTTATTTGGATAAAAATAAGTTATAATATAGCTACAAAATAACTATTATAAATTTGTATTTAATTCAATAAACTTTTATGGTAAGATTAAAGACAAATAAAAATTATATCCACGATTTTCTTTATAATTGTGCCAAAATTACTATGAATTTTTAAAAAAGATTATAAAAAACAAATAATATATTTATCAGATAAGAGGTGCGCACATATGAAAAAAACAATTTACATAGCAGATGATGAACGAAATATTCGTGAATTGATTAGCATGTTTCTAAGTAACGAAGGTTTTGAAGTGACCTCATTTTCAAATGGCGATGAGTTACTAGAGACATTTCTGCAAAAACCAGCCGACATGGTGATTTTGGATGTTATGATGCCTGGTAACGACGGCTTTTCTCTTTGCACACAGATACGCAACCGTAGTAATGCACTCATTATCATTGTGTCCGCAAGAGACAGCGAAATTGACAGAATAACGGGAATCACACTTGGATCTGACGATTATATGATAAAGCCATTTTCCCCTATGGAACTAGTAGCGCGAGTAAAGGCTTTGTTTCGCAGACTGGAGCTGGATATGGGCAGTATTTCCGCAGATATTCTTTCATTCGGCAATTTTAAAATCAATTCAGCTACAAGGGAGGCTTATGTTGACGGCCGTCCGTTTGACATGACACCAACAGAACTTGTATTAATAGCGTATTTACTGCAAAACATAACACGTGCAGTATCTCGAGAAGAACTCCTGAAAAATGTGTGGAAATTCGATTTTGAGATAGACACAAGGGCGACCGACGACGTTGTGAAACGCTTACGCAAAAAGTTAACTTCAGCAGGCGCAGACATTAGAATTGATACCGTTTGGGGTTATGGATTCAAACTTTGTAAGGATGGTAAATAAAACAATGAAATCAATTAAAAACAAAATACGTACTCCATTTCTTATTTTAATTGTTGTATTCACGTTGGTAACCCTTCTATTATTTAATATAGCTATAAGGGTATACCTAGAAAGAAATGCAAGAAGTGAATTACAAGCAGTAGTTAAAACGATGGAAGTTGCTGTTAAAAAAGAATTTATTGGCAATTGGCGGAATTTCACCGATAAAAATTTGGACAACGCCTTTGTCAAACTTTATAAAGCTCTGAGCTCTTCAAAACTATCGATAAATACAGAAATGCTTCTATTCAACAGACGTCAGGAGTTACTATATCCGCAAGATGAAACAGACAGTTATATAAGCAAACCGTTGGTTGAACAAATCTCAATTAGCTTACCTTCTATTCAGGAAAAAAAGATTTATACGATACGTGTCGGAGTTGAAAGGTATTTAATTTTATCGTATCCACTCACAAATTTTACAGGCGAACGACCCACAATTATTTTTGTCGCACACATGACTGCAGCGACTTCCATGATACGTTCCATAAATCTTATTTTGATTTGTATCATGATACTTGGTGCAGCATTAGCTGCATTTTTAGCAAGTAGATTATCTACCCATATTGCACGACCCGTCACAGAATTATGCGACATGACAAAAGAAATTGGCAGTGGTAAATTCCAGTTGCCCGAGCAATCACACATATCAAATGACATTCTTGAGATAAGCATGCTTTACCAAAGCATAATGGAAATGTCCTTAAGGCTTGAGGCTAATGACAAGTCGCAGAAAACATTTTTGCAGAACGCTTCACACGAACTGAAAACACCACTTATGTCCATTCAGGGATATGCAGAGGGCATTGCACAGGGTGTGTTACCTGATGCAAAAAAAGCCGCAGAGGTCATAGGTAGTGAAAGCATGCGATTGGGTACACTGGTGGAAGAACTCCTAACCCTATCGAGGATTGAAAGCCAAACCTATACAAAGGAACTTATCTCTGTCAATCTTTGTGATGTACTAAAGGAATATGTGCAACGCATGGGTGGCTTCGCGGCAAAAACGCAGCATCATTTGAAGCTTTTACTGCCGGATTATTCTCTTTATATTCTTGCGGATGACACTCTCTTATCTCAAGCTGTAATTAATATCACTTCAAACTGCCTACGCTATGCAAAAACGGTAACCAATATTGAACTTCTCCATGTTCAATCCAGTGCTGTTATCCGCATAACAGATGATGGCAATGGAATATCTGAAATTGATCTTCCGCATATTTTTGAACGGTTCTATAAAGGAAATGGAGGCAATTTTGGTTTGGGTCTTGCCATTGCCAAATCTGCTGTGGAATTTATGGGTGGGAGCATATGTGCATATAACGGCAAAATAGGTGCTGTATTTGAAATATCATTACCTCTTACTCAATTCAAATTACAAAATTAGTTGACTAAAACTTTGCTCATTTACTATCAGTGCCTCAATATGATATTTAGCCAGTTTACCTACGTCAGCTGTCCCTATACTACAATTGCACAAGATCCAGTATCATGTCCTCCACAAGCAGCAAATGAGGCAGTGTGTTCTAATATTCTAAAGTGTAAAAAATGACAGATATATTCTCTATAGAACAAATCTATCATTTTTTACACACTAATATCTGCCTACTGGAGGTTTTACTGAATCTGGAAGCGGACATTCATAGGCACCGCCGTTTTGCTTTAAAACGATTTGCTTTGCATTTTCTATTACGTCTGGTCTATTCATGGTACGTATCGCCGAAAGAGCCATTGCCTTGGCAGCGGTAATAAGTCCTTTATGGGCAATACTGCTGCATGATTGTCCTGTCATTTGCCATGTATGTCCTATATTTCCAATACAAGCCGTTGCCACATGAAAATTAAGGGTAGGAACTGTATAACATACGTCTCCTACATCGGTAGAGCCTGATTGATATGATTTGTTGTTCTTATCATATGGATGGATAATATTATCAAGTGGCTTATTGAGCTTTTCTTCTAACTGTTCTTCACCATAAATTTCTATAATTTCTTCCTTAATTGAAGCTATTGTGGTTTCATTGTAGGATGAAAGATATGATTTTGCAAGAGCATAGTCTTCTTTGTCCCATTGGGGTGCGCCAACTTCTTGTAAGCATTCATCTGCTATGGAAGCTAAAGCATCATTTGTAATGTAATCGGAAAAAGCCATTGTGATTTCATAATTCATTGTTGTGTCCGTCATCAATGCTGCTCCTCTTGCTACATTAACAACACGTTCAAACAGTTCCTTCACTTGCTTTACCTTTGGGGAACGCACTTCATATTTAATCAATGTATGATCCTGCACGACATTTGGGGCAACACCGCCAGCATTCACATAAGCATAATGGATACGTGCCTGATCAATAATGTGTTCTCTTAAGTAATTGACTCCTATGTTCATAAGTTCCGCAGCATCAAGGGCGCTTCTTCCCAAATGAGGTGATCCGCCTGCATGGGCTGTTAAACCTTTAAATTCAAAATTCGCACCCATTATAGAAACAGACCGAATGGATTGGACTTCATTAATAGTTGCAGGGTGCCATGTGTATACGAAGTCAACTCCTTCAAAAAGCCCTGCTCTTGCCATGAATTGCTTTGCACCGGCGCCTTCTTCAGCAGCACATCCATAATAAATTACTGTACCGGGCAATTTTTCTTCAGCTAAATATTCTTTAACAGCAATAGCCGCTGCAAGAGAACCTGCACCCAGGCAGTTATGTCCGCAGCCGTGCCCTGGAGAGCCTTCCAGAATCGGGGTTTTTATAGGGTTTCCGGCTTCCTGACTTAGAATATCCAGTGCATCATATTCCCCAAGAAATCCAAATACAGGCTTATCACTTCCAAAAGAAGCTGTAAATGCTGTTGGTATTTCAGCCACTCCTTCTGTTACAGTAAAACCCGCTTTGCGAAGCACATCACACAAAAGTGTTGCCGACTTTGTTTCTGCATATGGTAACTCCGCAAAATCCCATATTCTGTCGCTGACATCGAGAATCATATCCTGTTTTTCGTTAATTACTTTATTAATAAATTCTAAATCTGTCACAGCTTGCCTCCTTTATAATATTATAGCACTTTGCTTAAGAATTCAATAGTACGTGGATTTTGCGCATGGTTGAAGATGTAATCCGGAGTTCCTTGCTCCTGAATGATGCCCTCCGCCATAAATAATACACGGTCGCTTACTTCTTTTGCAAAACCCATTTCATGTGTCACAATGACAATGGTCATTCCTGATACAACAAGGTCTTTGATAACATCAAGAACTTCCTTTACCATTTCAGGGT
>JBASLQ010000007.1:0-1560 GCA_049656425.1 Sedimentibacter sp. | reverse complement strand
ATACTAATTAGTTTTTAATATTACAATAAATGTATTGCTAAATACTCACAAATATGGTATAATTAGTATTATACATGTTAGGAGAATTTATATAATGGAAACTAAAGGAAGACCTCAAAAAACATATACCGAAGAACAAAAAGCAGAGATAAAAAAAGCATATAAGAAAAGTCATAATCCAAAAGATCGCAATAGATTATTATGTATAAAATTAAGAGTAATACAAGGATTATCATCAGAGCAAATATCAAATATAACTGAACTTTCTTCATCAACAGTAAGCCATGTAATAAGTATATATAATAGATACGGAATAGAAGCGGTATTAATAAAAAAATATGGTGGTAATCATAGAAATATGACACCAGAAGAAGAAAAAGAATTTTTAGAACCATTTAAAAAACAAGCATTAGCAGGGGAAATTTTAGAAGTTAGTGAAATTATAACTGCATATTCAAATATACTTAACAAAAAAGTTTCAAAATCAACTGTTTATGATTTACTACATCGCAATGGTTGGAGAAAAGTAATGCCAAGAAGCAAACATCCTAATAAAGCAAATGATGAAGCCATAGAGGCTTATAAAAAAAATGTTTGAGAGAATAGTTGAATTGGAAAATTATAACATTGATACGGATAAAAGATTTCGTTTAATGTTTCAAGATGAAGCAGGATTTGGACGAATAAACAAACCAAAAAGTTGTTGGTGTGGAGATAACATAAGACCTACTGTTCCTTGTCATAGAATTAGAGAATACACATATGCTTATGGTGCTGTTTCGCCAATTGATGGTGATATAGTATCTCTTGTTCTACCAAAATGTAATACATATTGTATGAATTTATTCCTTGCAGAAGTATCAAAGCAATATCCAAATGACTATATTTTAATGGTTGCTGATAATGCAGCTTGGCATACTAAATCAAAAGGTCTTATTGTTCCAGAAAATATAGAAATATTTCCCTTATTGCCTTATACACCTGAACTTAATCCTATAGAAATGATTTGGGAAGAAATTCGTGAAAAATTCTTTAAAAACAAATTATTCAAAACATTGAATGCAGTTTCGGATAATTTGTGTGAAGCACTTATTTATCTTATGAATAACAAAAACGTGGTGAAATCTATTACTGGGTGGGATTGGATAATATTGGCAATATCAAAACCTAATTAGTATAACCTTTCCATCAATATAAACTATCTCACCACCATCAGGGCATACATCACCAACATATTCATTCAAAAACGTAGAAAATATTATTTCTGAGTGCTCTTTATCTTTCAAAATCAAATCTGCATTATACATCCTTTCAAGTTGCAAACAGTTAGAAAAACAAACTTGTTTTTCAGCATTATTTATAACACCAACAAATCTAGGAACTGCTATCGCCATTAAAATTCCTAAAATAGCAACAACTACAACTATCTCAATCAAAGTGAATCCATTATTTTTAACATTTATATTTTTAGCTTTAATTTTGTTTATTGTACGCATAATCATAGTCTCCAATAAAGTTTTGATATGTTTTCATCAACAATCCCAACCCCATCTCCACCAC
>JBASLQ010000006.1:0-6997 GCA_049656425.1 Sedimentibacter sp. | reverse complement strand
CATCATACTGTAATGCTCCGGAACAAATATTTCAAAACCGAGTGCATTTTCAAATGCTAATTTCATTCCAATATTTGCAGCAACACCCCCTTGAAATAAAACTTTAGGGAGTATTTGTTTGCCTTTTCCAATGTTGTTTAGGTAGTTTCTTACTAAGGCATCACACAGCCCTCTAATTATTTCAGATTTATTGTATCCAAGCTGCTGTTTATGTATCATATCAGATTCTGCAAACACTGCACATCTTCCGGCAATTCTCACTGAAGAATTTGCTTTTATGGCATAATTTCCAAATTTTTCAATTGGAATATCAAGCCTTTCGGCTTGCCTGTCTAAAAATGATCCTGTCCCTGCTGCACACACTGTATTCATAGCAAAATCAGAAACAATGCCATCATTTAATGTAATTATTTTTGAATCCTGCCCTCCTATTTCTATTATAGTTTTAACATCTTTATCAATTTCCAATGCAGCTGTTGCATGAGCAGTTATTTCATTTTTGGCTGCATCAGCTCCAATAATTGTTGAAGCAATCATTCTGCCGCTTCCCGTTGTACCGGCAGCAATAATTTTTGATTTATCATATTTATTATTAAGAATTTTAAAACCTTCCTGTATTGCATTAATAGGATTTCCCTTTGTTCTTAAGTAAATTTTTTCAACTACATTCATATTTGTATCCAACAATACAAGGTCTGTACTCACAGAACCTACATCAACACCCAAATAATACATTATCCCGCCTCCTTTCAAGCAAATCTATAAAAGCTTCTATTCGTGTAATATAACCGGCTTCTCCTGTCATATCATCAACAACCAGTGACATTATAGGGAAATTCATTTGTTTTGAAATAGTAGGAAGTATTGATTTTGACACAATTTCAGGCATGCAACCCATAGGGAAAATTTGTATTGCACCGTCAAAACCTTCTTTGCACGCTGTAACAGCTTCTCCTACACATTCCATAGCATGACCTCCAATTTCCATTGATAAATATGGCTTTGCATTTTTTTTAATAGTCAAAGAATTCAGTTTTAATGGGCTAAGAATTGTATTTTTGAGCCACCAGCTTGGAGTAAGCCCTCTTTTTGAAGAAACTCCATAATCCATGAGTTTGTCTTCTATGTAAAAGTTAGAATAAGGTTCAATTACTGTGTAAATTTCACCGATTATTGCTATTTTTAACGGATTCTTATTTATATCAGCAGATATGTGATTTATTTTTTCTTTGTAATAATTTAATAAAATAATCATTTCTTTAGAACTGTTGCATTTCATTGCTTCATTTTTGCAATTGTTTAAAATGTTTTTGCATTCTCCCTTACTTCTTTCAAAACCTGCACAATAATGTGAGGATTGTTCTATTTCATCTATTAAATTCATTGCTTTTACTGCATCAAAAAGTGCTTTGAATTTTTCATGTTTTGTTTTGCTGCTATTTGAAGAAATTTTTGTAATTCTTTTGTATAATTCCTTCATTCCAATATCTTTTGGATAGTCCAGCACAATGAAATTTAAATTATGTCCCATGCTTTTCAATAAATTCATTTGAAGCTCGCAATATTCTCCAAATCTACAAGGTCCGCAGCTGCCGGGAATAATTATTGTGTCAGCTCCCTGTTCGATAGCTTGAATATAATTTCCAATCATTATTTTAAAAGGAAGACATATTTCTTCAGGTGAATATAAAGAACCTATATCTAAAGCAGTTTTATTGTTTTTAGGAGGAATAGCATAATCTATTCCGAGACCGTCTAAAAGAGTTTTAACTCCTATATACACATTACCCATGTGTGGGAATGTCGCTATCATTGCATGCCCTCCTTTCAAGCATATCTGCAAAAGCTTCAATTCGTGTATCAATTCCAGCTTCGCCTGTATGCTCATCAACTTTTAATACTAACATTGGAAAATTGCTTATATTGCTTTTAATAAGCTCTACGATTACAGAATCAATTCCGCAGTTAAAAGATGAAACATATATTATTCCATCAACTTTTCTTTCTTTTGCAGCATTTAAAGCAAATCCATAATTTTCTCTCGCAAATGTCCAAAATGGTTTTTTGTATAATTCTTTAATTTGTAAATCAATTAAAAAATCTTGCGTAAATTCCATTGTTTCAACGCCTATGCCTAAATTGTTCAGTTTTTTTACTAAATTCATATTTGTAAAATTGTCATATAAATTGTATGAATGACCGGATAATGCCACTTTAATTTCATAGCCTTCATCCAAAATGCCGGTTTCATGTATTATTTGCTCATCATAAGCTTTAATAAATGCATTTTTAATTATAAAGCTGTTGCTGTTTACTTTTTTTCCTGCAACTTTAGCCCATTTGTATAAACTTTTTTTCGAAAATGCATAAATTGGCTCTGTAATTGATATTGGCATATTTTCAATTGAGTTAATTACCATTTCAGGCAGGCCGCAAAACTTAGGGCAAATAAATTCATTTTCCCTTAATTGCATTATTCTTGGTATTACAATAACATCACACTTATCTTTTATTGATGTAACATGTCCGTGAAATATTTTAATGGGAAGACATGCTTCATCTACACAATACTTAACCCCTTCATCTAAAATATCTTTGTTTGTATCTGCTGATGTAATTATTTCAGCACCAAGTTCACTAAAAAACGTAATTAAAAAGGGATGGTACTTATTATATAACAGCCCTTTTGGAATTCCTACTTTCATAATGCCTCCTAATAAAATAATATCACAAATTATATTATTTCCATAATTTGTGATATTATTCAAAATTTTAAATTTTTAGTCCTGCAACCATTTGAAATTACTTTTTAAATATTCCAAAACCTTGTCCATATTGATTTCATCAGCTATTTTTTTAGAATCAGATTTTATTTCTTTTATTTCAGATTCGCTGATTTTCAACATTGTAATAATAATTTATTTAAAAACATGAATTTTTACTATGTATACTATCATTTTAATTTAATAATCATGTAATCCTGCATAAGCAAATCAATAAACAGCATTTTTCCTTGTAAAAGCTCACCTTTATTCAGTAAATATTTCAAAACTTCAGCAACTTCTATAGATGCAACAATACCAGGTGTAAAAGCTGGAATTCCTAATTTCTTTTCTACACCGCTTGCATTTATATCTGTATAAATTAGATCCAAAGTATCATCTCCAGGTGCTATAAAACTTACCTGGCCGTACCATCCTCCTATAGAACCATGCACTAGAGGCAGATTCAATTTTTTGCATATTTTTTGTAGCACAAAACGTGTAGATATATTGTCAACAGCATCTACTACTATATTAACATCATCAAGTATTTTATCAGCATTTGTTTCATCAAAGAATTGAGTATAACAAATGTACTCTAAATTGGAATTAACAGATGTCAACCGTTCTTTTGCTGCTTCAGCTTTATATTGACCTATGTTTTTTTCTGTTGCAAAAAGTTGTCTGTTTAAGTTGCTTTCATCAACTTTATCTGCATCAATTAATACAAGTTTGCCAATTCCAAGACGAGCAAGTTGTTCAGAAATATGACCTCCCAATCCTCCTAATCCAATCACGGCAACTGTATATTCAGCAAGTTTTTGCTGTTCTTTTTCACTTATTAGTTCTTTATTTCTGTTGTACCTTATCATGTCGCTCATATTAACCCCCTCCTAATGCATAGTATCAGTAATAGGAAAATTACTTGTAATTATACCGAAATATTTTAAGTTTACAATCATAAATCAACTTTACCATATAATCAATTATACTATACATGTGTAAACGTTACAATGAAAAATTTTGCCTGTAAATTTATTTAAATTTATTATTAGACAGGATAGTTATGGATATATGTCGTTTATGTGATATAATAAATTTATAAAATACATGTTTTAATAATAATGTATTTTATAATACTAATTATTGGAGGAATACTTATATGAAAATTGCATTACCATCTCGCGAAAATCGCATTGATGATCATTTTGGACACTGTGAATATTATACTATTTCCACAATAAACGATGATAATAAAGAAATAACAGCTCAGGAAACCCTCGCTTCTCCTTCAGGTTGTGGCTGCAAATCAAATATCGCAAGTACACTTTCAGAAATGGGTGTAGAGGTTATGCTTGCAGGTAATATGGGAGACGGAGCAGTTAATGTATTAAAGAACGCCGGCATACAAGTAGTACGTGGATGTTCAGGTGATGTTAAACAAGTAGTTCTTAAATGGATAGACGGAACTATAGTTGACTCTGGTGACACTTGCCACGAACACGAATGCAATTAATTTTCATAGTACAATGATATGATAGCCTTCAACCTATGGTTTAAGGCTATATTTAATCATTTACCAATGCATTGGTCGAGTAAGTAAATTCGATATCTTAGTGCTAGAATCACCTTTTGCAGTTGAAGAAGAAAAGTACAATGCAACACAACAAAACCCAAAACAGTTTTTGCATTCAGCTTTAAGGTTTTCTATACTAACACTATGCAGTGAGTTCCCATTTTTTTCATTACTGTATTTCATATTTATTTACCCCATCTTCAGGGAAACTCTCTTTCCCTTACCACAATCTTCTAAAAGCTAGTATAATCGATTTATTTTAGTATTGCAGTAAAAACATTATTCATAACATCATCATAGTATACTATTGTATCATAGTATTTATGTAATACAATAATATGTGCTGTTGATTTAAATACCTGATTACCAGCTCTATCATATATTATGGTTCTGTAGCTGTTAGGAATGGTTGAATCAAATTTCAGCATGACATAATCTCCAAGCAATACAATTTCTGATCCTATTTCTCCTGAATTCAGAGCCTCCTTGCTGCTTGACATATATATTTTGCTATCTTTACCATTTACATAATAGATAGTTCCATTTAATACTTCATATAAATATTCATTCATGTCTGTCATGTCATTTACGGTTTTTACAATATCCTCACCAACAGTAAAGCTATACATTCTACCATCACTGATAAAATAAATATTTCCGTCTCTGTATTTGAAGGTTTCAACAGGCATATTGCTAATAGGATAAATTGTATTAACATTTCTGTTAAATTTATAAATATTGCTCACATAATTATCTGAATTTACTTCATACGCGGTAACATAATCAAATTCTTCTGATTCATATCGTGTTATCGCATATCCGTTTATAATCTCCTTGCCTGGTCCTCCCGCACCGAACCCTGGAAGTGCAACAGGCTCCGAGACGGTTGCATCATCATATATTTCTACCTCATATGAAGTTCCCATAGTAGCTCCACCAACGTGATATGTAAAATAAGGCTTATCTTCTTTTATTTCGAAATATGGATATGCATGAGATCCTTTAGGACCATATATCTCATTTAATGGTGTTTCGTATATTTTTTTACAGTTTCCCAAATTATTCATAGACGCTTTATATACTGCGCCATTATTGCCAGCATAATATATGTTTTCTTCATCAATTATAAAATCTCCGCCCGATATATAGTCATTCAATTTCAACCCTTGAGGCACAATATTTTGAGATTTTATGTTTATTCCCGAATTGTTATCAAAGCTATAGTTCCAGCTAAATTCATCAACAATGAAATTCCATGTCAACGGAAAATATGTTACATCCCTAAATGTGAGCAAAGGGTACTTTTCATTACTGTTTTTTATTGCTTTATCATTGACGTTTATTTCAAAAGATGCAATTGAAGCATTATTAGTTTTTAAATTTTTTGAATTTGAATTATATTGGCTGTATGGATAGCTTACATTAGTTTTATATATTTCAAGTCCTGTACTGTTATCCCACCTTGTTTCAAGCCCTAAAAACCTGCTATCAACATATGTCATTGGAAAATATGTAATGTCTTTGTACACAATGAATGGATATTTGCTATATTCATTGTCTATTTTTACTCCATTCATAGTCACATCAAAATTAGGCAGAGTCACCGGTACAGCTACTGCAAAGGCCTCCATTGAATTTGATATTATAACTAATGAAATTAGACATGAAAAAATAAATAATTTTAATTTGTTATTAATTTGGGTTTGCTTTTTCATTTTTTATCTCCTTAATATTCATAATTAATGAATTATATCTTTCTTTATGCGCCAACATATATTCTTCCAAATATAATTTTCAATTTGAATTTTGATTTATGATTGCGGTCAAGGTATTTTTATGCCACTGCACATTATAACCAAGTGCTTTGAAAAATTCATCCATCTGAACATAAATCCTATCATTCTTTACTGCTGAACCAGTATTCATTTCTACATAATTGCCATTGACTGTAATGAAATTTTTTCCTGCTGTAACCTCAATTGTTGTACCATCAATTACGGCAGTTGCCAAACGGTTATCTGCATCATAACTTACTGTTGCACCTATTGCTTCTAAGTAATTTCTCATAGGTATCATAACTTTTTTCTGCCAATTCAAATACGGAACACCAAGTCCTTCAACATCTGAGAATACAAATTCCCTATTGTCAATAATTACAGTTATGTAATTATCCAGTTCCTGTTTTGTCATGTGATCAGTTCTTGTAAGCAGGTTGTCAATCATGGAAACGATGCTTGTTTCGTCGTTTGTATCTTCATTTACATCAAACAGCATCACTCCTCCAGCTCTTTTTAATGAAATTATTGTTTTTTCTCTTAGCGTATTAATTCCATTATAATATGATTCCAAAGGTGATGTATTTGCATAATCCAAATAAGCATATTCCGGATTTTGAGCAACAAGATGTCTGTACTGAAGCCAGCTTGGTTTAGCATAAAGAGGCATTCCCAAAACAACTTTTTCTTTTGGTACACCTCTTAATCTCCAGTATCCAATGCATGCTTCCGAAAACCAGACAGGACTATGATCGCTTTCATTCAAATCATAAGCCATAATTTTTTTAATCTGTACAATTTTATTTCTTCCCCCAAAGCATAAGCTTATTATAAATCATGTTTAAATATGTTAATATACATTTTATCTCCTTATTTGTGTGCTT
>JBASLQ010000005.1:0-3232 GCA_049656425.1 Sedimentibacter sp. | reverse complement strand
AATGATGATAATGAAGGCTTTAATATTTATGAGTTTCTCACTGAAAATGAAGGATATATAAATCAAAATATTATTAATAATTATAATAAAGTACCTGTTGTTAATGATGATAATTTAAATGATGAAGAAGTTGCCAAAGAAGAATACAAATATAACGTAGCACCAGACAATATATTGCCTATGAAATATTTAAATGTTCTAATTGGAGATAAAAACAATAATATTAAAATTGACAATGTAGGTTTTGTTGATGAGAAACTTTGCATTAGGTTTGCATCAATGAATAAGGATGATCAAGATATTGGTGATATGTACTTGAGTAGCAGAAATGACAAAAGTGATGAAAAATATAGCGAGTACATGTTTTCAGAAGAAAAAGAAGGCATAAAATATGAATATTATATGTTTGACATTAAAAATATGGATGAATTAAAAAAATACAATTTAAAATACAGCATTGTAAAAAATATAAATTCAACTGTTGGAGAGTGTAAAGTATCATTTAAGGCAGATTATAAAAACACTTCAAATAAATTTCGTGTAAATAAAGAAATTGAAGTTGGGGGTAAAAGATACACTGTAGAAAGTATAAAACTATCTCCTATATCATTAAATATACAGTTGAGAAATAACATACTTGACAATATAGAAAATCCTGTTCATAATTTAACAGATATTGTTACTGTAATTATGAAGGATGGATCAATTGCTGAAGTGGGAAGCTCTGGTACAAATACAAATGCACTTAATGCTACAATGAATTTTATTTTTAAACAACCAATTGACTTAACATTAGTTGATAAAGTTGTAATTGAAAATGTTGAAATAAATATTAATAAATAAATTTTTATTAATATCTAAATCATAGGATTTTAAAGGAAGTTTGTTAAGTAAAGGCTTGCATAAAAATCGTTGGGAAATCAGCGATTTTTATTTGTATACAGAAAACCGCTGGCATAGCCAGTGGTTTTCAGTGTACAATAAAAGCGGATTATATCTAATGATATAATCCGCTTTTTATCGTATCTTCTACCAATAAAAGCACTTCAAGCCTATGCAGATCAAAGGTTTGAAGTGCTTTTTAAATTTCACATGTATGGCTATTTAATTTTTACATTCAGATAGTTTAAGATTATTTGTTGTTCTTCATCACATTCGGTGATAACTTTTGTCGCAATTCCTTCGATTTCTACCGTTTCTTTGCGGATGCTTTTTAACCGTTCTATGATGTGTTCAAAGGTATATTTTTTGTTTTGTCCTACTTGGTCAGTTTCAAAAAGTGGTGTAAGCCGTTGTTTTGCATTCCACATCAAGTAGTAAGCTAACATACATAAGAATACATGACATTTTATTCTGTCATCTGTTTTGTGATAGATTGGACGTATTTCCAGCTGTGCTGTCTTTAGGTTTCGAAATGCCTGCTCTACACCAATTAACTTTCTGTATGTTTGGACAACTTCAGATATGTTCATTTCTTCTTCCTTTACATCTGTATAAATCACATATAATCCATCCAGTGCTTCAGCTTCCCTAATCTTATTCTCGTTTCTTTCCCAAGTGACTTTGCCATCTTTTATTTCCACTGTAAGCAGCTTCCCAACGTTGTATTTGTTGATGATTTTTCCAACGCGAACCCCAGTAGTTGCATCGTCTGAAGGTCTTTTTAATGCTGCTATTTTCCCTAATGCATCTTCCGTTTTTGCAATGAGTATTTGTCTTGTTGCTTTATCCTTCTGCCCACGTATTGGGTTCTTACTTAGCCCATATCTGATTTGAGGATTCTCCGGATCTATCACTTGAATTATTTTATGTTCATCAAACATCGACATCTCTACGCAGTCCTTCTCACACAGGTGCGCAAGCTGTGCGTGAGTAAGCGCGGATATTGTTTTGATATAATTAGTCTCATTCTCTTGTATGCGTTCAAACTGGGTCTTTGTAATCATTCCACGATCACCTACAAAAATAGCATTTTTCACACCATAGGTATCTTTTATCTGAATGATCTTATCCTCCACCGTAGATTCATCTTTGGTATTTCCACGAAACACTTCGACTGCGATAGGACAGCCTTCCCTGTTACATATAAGTCCAATTACAATCTGTTCATGACCCTTCTTTTTGTCTCTGTTATAACCATAGGTGACGATCTCACTTTCTTCATATTCCCCTTCTAAGTAACTGCTGGTGATATCATACAAAACGATACTGTTGTCATTCAGGTGTTTTGCTGCCAGCTTGCGCTGTATTGCATCCTGCCTCTCAAAAAGCTTATCCATTGATTGATAGCAGTGAGCGTTTACATCAATTGTTTCGTCATCTATACCGCATACATTCCAAAGGCAACTGTCGGTGGCTATTCTTGTCAGCGACAACTTGCTCCCAGCATAAATCACTTTGCCAATTATCATCGCGAGTGAGTCTTGAACCCACGTTTCGGAAGGTCTCGAGTAAATCATCTTATCCAGCCTCAAGTCTTTAGCCAACTGGAGTAAAGCGTAAGAAGCACCATATTCCTTGGAATTTTTTATTACAAAATCCCTTTTTAACACAACATTTCCCTGAAGTGCGGCCTGAATCAATACAAGTTGTTCCATAGTCAGTCCCGTCAAAGTTGAGATGGTTTCGTGCGTGTTTTTTCCATCCTTACGGACAGATGTACGAATAATTCCGCGAGGATTTTTTCTATGGGTCTGAATTTCCAAATGCACTCGTTGCTTGTTTTGTTTCATGACACACCTCCATATTGTATGTCTATATTATACCACTTGCATCTTTATATTGCAAGCGTTTTTATTTATAATGTATGGCTATAATTTGAATATTAAAATGGCTATACCCCTCTAATTATATGGGATACAGCCATTTTAGGTCCAGAAGATACGTATTAACTAGACATTTTACGAATAAGTGGTGCCAAATAAATAAATGCGAACCAAAGGAATTTTCTGAAAAAGCAATGACTGAATTAATTAACTATGATTGGCCTGGTAATGTTAGAGAATTATATAATTATACAAGAAATGCTATTATTAGAACACCTTTAGAATTAAATTCTTATATATATAATTTGCCTACTCCTAAAACTTATAATAAAAATATAAATGATATTGTGCCAATAGAAACACATGAAACTCATGACTTGCGTTTAATAAAAACAGTATTAAATCAAACTCATGGTAATATAAAACAATCTGCAGAAATTTTACAAATTGATAGAAATACATTATAT
>JBASLQ010000004.1:0-2835 GCA_049656425.1 Sedimentibacter sp. | reverse complement strand
AGGTATTGTTAAACAGAATATATTATGCAAACGATTGAAAAAACAAAACCTTCCGAGCAGTCGAAGACGACTATGCTTAGAAGGTTTCAGTGAGGTTCGTGGCGCACCCGCTTGTCGTGTCATTATCAGCATAGTTATTATTAAATGGTCTATTTTTGGGACTAAAACGAAAAAATAATGTCATTTAAATCTATTGAATAAATAATGAACATAAATATATAAAATCGTAAAGTTTTCGACTTAAAAATAATTCGCATAACTATACGGCGTTTGCACTCTGGCCGAGTGCATTCTCGTTTAAAGACCTTTCAAGTTGTAACTTCAAATCCGTTATTTCTTTTTGCTGTTCGTAAGCTATTCTCCACGGATCATCTATATTCCCATATTCAGGGAATGGAGAACTTACCATTGCAGGGAGTTCTTTTAACTTCCTGTTCTGATCATAATCAAAAAAGTCATTGACAGATACGTCAAAAAATACCGCTATCAGATAAAGCGTTCCGGCTTTTGGTTCTACTACGCCTTTTCGTACTTTATCGAGAGTCGCTTTAGCTATTCCTATCAGGTTAGCTAAGTCATCAATAGTTACTCTTTTGTTAGTAGATTGATAATCCTCTACTAACCTATTGATATAAATGTGATTAAATCCGCCCATAATAGTATTATTGTTTAGAATGATTATTAATTACTATTAAAGTAGTATTTTTAACAACTATTATAATAGTAATTTTAGTATTTAATTATACATTTGCAGTGTAAATATAGCTATTAAAATAATAATGAGAACGACAAAAACAGTAAATAACGAAAAAATACTTTTTATAAAGTATGTAGAAAATTTGACATCTGAACAGAAAAAGGAATTGATGGACCAGATAAGGCATCATATTTCAAGTTCAAATTTTTATAAATGTTTACGCGAAAATAAATTTACAAAACTTCAACAGTATTATTTAGAAGGAATTACTAAACAAGAATTTTTATGGGACTGATAAATTTTAAAAATATAGAGTTTTTTTCATCTCCAGAAGGAGTTTTATTATTCCAGACAGATGGTTGTAATCTTCGTGAATTGACTGAAACGGAGTATGATTTGGTTAATTTTTTATTTGATCGTATCAGAATCGATTATACTGAAGCATATCAAAGTCTTTCGGCAGAATATAACAAAAGTTTGAAAAGTCAAACTTATTTCAAGTTTTTGTGTGTCAGCAGATTTATTCGCTGCAATATGTCGAATTTTGACACTTTATCCATTGACATTGACATTGACAATTTCTTTCATTTTGAACAAGTGAATTGTCCAATGAGAGGTGAATGTAAATTATATAAAATAGTTTGTTCGCCTAAATTCAACAGCAATCTGACTAAAATGGAAGAACGTATATTAGATATTTACTGCGAACCAAAAGAAATGGAAGACATTGCCAATGAATTATATCTGAGCATACATACCATTGAAACGCATATACGCAATATACGTAAAAAAACAGGTTGTCATAGCAAACCCGAACTAATGAAGTATAACTCAATAAGAAAAAGATAGTTATGAATGAAACTCCTACTGTATATAACGTCAAGATTGCTCAACTTATAGTGAACGGTCAATGTATTGATACCGGAACATTCCCTGCAATGAAGTGCAAGGAACGCGATTACAGAGGTTATAAAACACATGTTGGATATGCTCCATATTATTCCGGTACATGTTTTTGCAAAAACTGTGCAGACATGGTGGTAAAACCTTACGTTTTAAGTTATCAGGGTCACCAGTACTACCGGTGTTCCAAATGTCAAACCATTAATTACGTGAACTAATGAAAAAATATCATTTATCTGACGATGAAAAGAAAGAATTGCGGATTCCAGGATATGTTTTGGCAGTTATTATTCTTACTATTATATGTTATTCAATATCCATTTTACAAACCATACTCCGATGAGCCGAAAACAACTTTCAAAAAATAACTACGAACTGAATTACGAATACCGACCACTTCGGAGATTGCTGATTATTTGCGGATTCAATAACGAAAAGCTTACCAAATTAGCAGATGAGCTTGGAACATGCAGTGAAATTCAAAGCGTTAAAAGTATCGACCGATACGACAGCGGATTATCAGCCATAACGGCTATTATGATTAAAGACTTCAATGAACTGAAGGCAGATATACAGATTAAAAAAGCATTTGAAACCGTAATTTAATAACCCTATAAAAAAGAAACTCATGCCACACTTACTGGAGCAAACCCCCGAACAAAAAAAGAAACGAAAAGTAGACGATGCGAAACTTGAACTTATTACTGCGATTTATCATAAAGCTAATTACTCTGACTTACTTGCATTTGCACGTAAAATAGGAATTAAAAAAAACTATTAGCTACAACCTATTCTGAAATAATCCAAACTGAAATGGAAAATCAGAATAAATAACCTAATCAATAATTATTTATCAAATCAATTACTAAGCAGTTATGAACTAACTGTTAAACATTTATCGTCTTAAATTAAAAATTTCAACCTATATGAAAAAAGAAAAGCCCGACAAAATATGGAGCGTGCAAGAAGAAGACTTTCTGTGTAAGAATATAAATGTAATGCAGCCGGTTGATATTGCCAAAGAACTTGGCAGAACTGAAAACTGTGTAAACATAAAAATTCATAGGATGCGACTTCCGGTAAATAAAGGCGGACGACTAAAGGAAAGGGTAAGCCGAAACATTGTGCATGAAATGCTTACACAGCGTATCGGTACTCCTGATAATTTCCGACCTACACGCGAATTCCTTGAACGGGTAGGAATAGGTCAGAAACGATTTTGGCAACTGTACAGG
>JBASLQ010000003.1:0-2079 GCA_049656425.1 Sedimentibacter sp. | reverse complement strand
AAATATGAAGTTGAAAGTTTCAGTTACACTGCATATGTGGATATTGACGGATATATAGTTAATGAAATGATTGAATTTTCATTGAAAGTTATAAATCCGGAAAATGCCGGCTTGTCTGGTGTAAATTACAGTTTAAATATGAAAAATTGGGATATAAACAAGGAGCAAAGTTTTGACTTTCCTGTTCTTACCGAAGAAAATACTATAAAAATGGATGATATGGATGAAAGTATGCCTGATATGATGGAAGATTTGTTTAAAAATGTTGATTAAGGGGTGCGCAATGACAATGTTAAAGGTTGAAAATCTATATAAGAACTTCGGCAGCATAAATGCAGTAGACGGTGTTAGTTTTGAAGTAAAAAAGGGAGAAATATTTGGACTTCTTGGGCCAAACGGTGCAGGCAAATCAACTGCAATTTCCATGATATCAACTCTTTTTCCTCCATCAAGAGGAGAAATCCTTTATGAAGGAGGAAGCATCATTAAAAACCCAAAGTTAATAAGGCAAAAATTGGGCGTGGTTCCTCAAGATATTGCATTGTATCCTACTCTCACCGGTTATGAAAATTTAAAGTTTTGGGGCAGCGTATACGGACTTAAGGGAGCAGAACTGAAAAAAAGAATTAATGAGGTATCGGATATAATAGAATTAAATGGCCGGTTAAAAGACAGAGTAGATAAATATTCCGGAGGAATGAAAAGAAGGCTAAACATTGGTGCTGCACTCCTTCATAAGCCGGAGCTATTAATAATGGATGAACCTACAGTAGGAATAGACCCTCAATCAAGAAATCATATACTTGACACTGTACTAGAACTTAACAACCAAGGATTAACAATAATATATACCAGCCATTACATGGAGGAAGTTCAGTATCTATGCAATGAAGTATGCATTATGGATGAGGGGAAAATTATAGCCTCAGGCACTCAACAGCAATTGGTGGAACTTGTGCAGGAAAAAACACAAATAAATATTAAACTTGAAAGCATGGATTTTAGCATACTTGAAAAGCTTAAATGTATTCAGGGGGTGTTTGACGGAAAAATAGTTGAAGATACCATTATCTTATATGGAGAAAATGCTGATACTTTATTGGCTGAAATAATTAACATGGTATCTGTAAACGACTTGCTCATTCAATCCATTGATGTTAAAAAGCCAAATCTTGAAACTGTATTCCTTCACTTAACCGGAAAAGCTTTGAGAGATTGAGGAGTATGATATGAAAGTAATAAGTATTATCATAAAAGATTTAAAAACCATACTAAGTGATAAGCAAGCTTTAGCTATAATGATTTTAATGCCTTTAATCCTAATGACTATATTGAGTTTTGCTTTAAAGGGCTCATTTGTCAGTGATGATTATGATATGGAAAGCGTAAATATTGCTGTTGTAAAATTGTATGATGAAAATAAAGATTCTTTAATGTTTGAAGAGGCTTTAAACAATGTTTTTTTAGTAAAAAATCTTTCTGATTCAAGTGATGAAGTTAATCCTGAAACAATATTTTTTGATGAATTCTTAAACAATGAAGATGTCAAAAAGATTATAACTTACAGTGTGGAAGAAGAAAATACAGCATTGGAATTACTGGACAAGGGGGAAATATCTGCAGTTGTTATACTGCCTGAAAAATTCATTTACAATATGAAATTTAATTTAATTACACCTTTTAGAAACAATGTTAATATTAAAATATTAACCCATCCGGATAAAAGCATTGACGGTCAGATAGTGGAATCTGTCATTGAAGCATACAGCAATGCAATGTCTTCTGTAATAATTGGGAAAAATGTTCTTATTGAAGAAGCTTTGGCAAATGACATTAGAGGAAATGAGTTTGGCAATATGGATGATGTAATGGAAAGCATGAGCAAATTAATAGAAGAAATAAACATAAACATGGAGAATGTTGCTATTGAAGGAAAAAGAAATGTTTCAAGCGCAGATTATTATGCTGCAGCCATGATGACCATGTTTATTCTCTTTGCTGCCGGACAGGGAGGCAGAATGCTTTTGGAAGAAAAAGAAAATCAGACGTACCAAAGGATGATAATTGCAGGCACTTCTA
>JBASLQ010000002.1:0-1502 GCA_049656425.1 Sedimentibacter sp. | reverse complement strand
GATGATTTCGCTTTTCCTGTCCGGATTAATCTTCCAGGAAAAACCCGTCACAATCGTGTCTCCCTGTATGGTTATCTCAAACAGCTCATTTTGGTGAGCTCCTTTGATTTCGTTTTTTATCCTTGCCCTGATCGACTCCGGATCCTTTTTGATCCGTGACTTTTCTGATTGGATCTTTTGTGCCAGTTCAGCCAGCCTTTCCTGATTTTTGATCAGATTGTTTTCCATTTCCCTCATCTGACCTTCATAAAGCTTGGGGCTATAAAGCAGAAGGCACTCTCGCTGCTGTCCCCAGATTTCCCGGCGTAGCCGATAGCACAGCATATCTTGTTTCTGAAGGCTGATCGCTTCGTATGATTCAAGGGCGATATCGTACAGATCTTTGCAGACGCTCAGAGATAAGGCACAGATATAGTGAAGCTTTTGTTTTTCAAGCCGAGCCAGATTATCTTTGTTATTACTGCCACCATCAAATATCAGTGTGGTCTTGCTCGCTTCAAACCCGGGAACCCGCTTGACGAGCTGGTCAAGGTAAACTGGAAACTCACTCTGATCGTTGATGTTTCCTTCATAGATATGTGAACACATAGGAAAAAGTACATCCTTTGTAGTGACAACCGCAAGAGAATACTGACGCAGATCGTAGCGTTTCTGCTTATTGTGTCCGCGTTTGCACAGGGCGCTTTTCTCATTACCAGTTGCAATATAGCTATAGTAGTTGGTGTAGTCCAAAATCAGTTTCTCTACTTCAAAATTGTACATCTCAAAAATACGGCTGGCAATGGCATCTTCACAAGTTTTAAGCTGCTGCTCAGTAATGCCATCCATCTGATCCCAGAAATGCTGACTGGTCATCTCCTTTGGATTGAACTTGATAAGGGTCGGCAACGTTGTTGTTTCAGCCCAGTCGGCAAAGCTTCTCTTGCTTCCGGGCTGTATCACGCGATAAATGGCTGCCAAAAGCAGGCTCTCTTCTCGTTTCAAGCCGTCTCTGGTCTGACTGGGCAGATGCTGACCCATGATTTCAAGTACGCCGATTTTCTGAGCCATTTTCATTAAGGCTGCGACGGCACCATGGGCATAGGATTTAAACTCATTTGCTCCTCCCTGTAAAAGATTGAGCAGATTATCGACTGTACCCAGATATTGAATGATCATTGGCGTTGGTTTGCCATTGATTCGCCTGGATTCGACAATATACCAGTAGTCGTGACCTTTAATATGTTTCTTTTGTAAGCTGGCCATCTCATCATCCCCCATATATTAACTATACATCATTATGTAATTCGTGTAAATAGGGAATTACGGGTATATTATGTTAACTATACAATTTTGGAATGACGAAACATCCCCAAACACCGTAATATCCGGTACTTGAGGATGTTTTGTGTTCTATGAATCTTCTTAAAGTAGGAAACTCACGCTAGTAAGGTTCCGGTGTTTTGTTTCTTATGCTTCAAACTAAGTGTTCAGAGCGTTCAAGTCTAATATTAGTATATAGC
>JBASLQ010000001.1:0-4951 GCA_049656425.1 Sedimentibacter sp. | reverse complement strand
ACCGGTGCTATAAATTCAACTCTTTCCTTTATCATATCAGTTATCATTTTAGAATAAGCAATGCCCCCTGTCAATATTATGGCATCAACTTTGCCTTTTACAACTGTAGAAAGTTCTCCTATACCTTTTGCTATCTGATAAGCCATAGCTTCGTATACGAGTTTTGCTTCCTCATTGCCTTCTTTAATCATTTTTTCTACTTCTCTCGCATCAACGGTTCCAAGATATGCTTTTAATCCTCCATTGCCACTTAGCATTTTAGCAATAGTTTTTTTATCATATTCTCCTGAAAAACATAAATTCACAAGAGCCCTGCATTGCACTCTTCCTGATCTTTCCGGTGAAAAAGGCCCTTCATCATCAGCTATAATATCTGACAAATTGCCTTTTTCATAAACACTTAAAGACACGCCGCCCCCCATGTGAGCAACTACAAAATTCATATCTGTATATTTCTTGTTGTATTTTTTAGCAGTTTTTATAGCCATAGCTCTTGAATTTAACACGTGGCTTGTGCTCATCCTGGGAATTGCAGGCATTCCTGATATTCGCGCAACTGGTTTTAATTCATCTACTTTTACAGAATCATAAATATATGATTCTTTTCCAATGGAATTAGCAATTTCATAAGCAATCAAAGCCCCAAGATTTGAAGCATGTTCTTGAACGGGATTGTTTTTTAATCTGCCAACCATCAATTCATTGACTTTGTATGCGCCTGCTTTTACAGGAGGAAGCATTCCTCCCCTTCCTACAACAGCATCAAGATTATTGACATCATAGCCGTTATCTTTTAAAAAGGAAAGAACTACATCTTTTCTCATTTTGAACTGCTCAACAACTTTGTCGTATTTTTCAATTTCCTCTGCCGGGTGATCCAATGTCTTTACTAAAACTTCCTGTTCATCTTCATATAATGCAATTTTTGTTGAAGTAGAACCAGGATTTATTGCTAATATTTTATATCCCATATTTCCCTCCAATATATTAAACTTTTGCAATCTTTTCTTTTTTTGCAAATGCCATGAGCAATCCAAGTGCAATTGATAAAAATGCTGATACTAAAACTCTGAACTCTGATGGCAGCATGAATACAATTGTATGTGCCGGTATCCAGAACAATATGCATGTCTTTGTCCAGCTAAATTCTACAAGTGTATGCCAGTCAAGTTTGTCCACTAAACTGCTTAAAGTAATTTTGCCTTTTTTTTCATATTTTGCATCAATGAACAAATCCATAAATTTATGAAACACCATCATCATTGGTCCGAATGTTAAGTTCATTATAGCGCTTCCGAAAAACGCCTGTGCCAGGTTTACACCTTCAAATGGAAGCAAGCCTGCTTTTTGAGCAACACTCGCTCCTCCCATAAAGACAGTAAACAAAAGGGAAACCATCATGCCTATTATACCCCAGACAATTGCCCTGTAACCTACGCCATTAGGAACTGCGTACTTTCCTTTTATAAATCTTGACCCTAATAAATCTCCCATAGTTGCAAGTATTGCAAATTTAATAAATCCTGCCAAATATGGATGTGTGCTTGAAAACGCCTTAAATGCTTCTCTTGAAGCAGGCACTGCTAAAATTAATATCCACACTAATAATGCAGAGCCCCAAATATAGTCGCCTCTTTTCATCATTCTCTCCTCATTGTATACGAAATCAAATTATGTCCAGGATACACTCCTGAACATATAATTTAAATTAAACTAAATTCATTCCAACTTCTAATGCCTTTAAATTAATATCAACTAATTTTAGTTTAATATTATCTTTTAAAATTTTATCCCAGTTTATTTCTTCAAGACCCATTGCCTTAATTATTGCTCCAAGTAATATTATGTTCATTACTTTTGAATTGCCTAGTTTTTCTGCTTCTTCAGCTGCATTTATTACAACAGTTTTAACTTCACCGTTTAGTATTTCAATGGCATTTTCAGGGTATACTGCTTTTCCTGAAAGTATTGGCATTGAATTTATTTCATAATCATTTACAATAACTTTTCCATCAGGCTTTAAATAGTTTAAATATCTCAATGCTTCCATTTTTTCAAATGCTATCAATATGTCAGCACCGCCTATTTCTATTACAGGAGATTCTACTTTTTCTCCGTATCTTACCTGAGATGAAACAGATCCTCCTCTTTGGCTCATGCCGTGAATTTCGCTCATTTTCACATCATAGCCGGCTTCCATAAGTCCTGTTGTTAAAAGTTTGCTCGCAAGTATTGTTCCTTGTCCACCTACTCCTACTAATAATATATTCTTTGTCATTTATACTTCCACCTTTCCAATCGCTTTAACCGGGCATACCTGAAGACATACTTCGCACCCAACGCATGAATTTTTGTCTATTATTGATTTCTTTTCTTTCTTGTCAAATGATATTGCAGGACATCCGGATTTTATGCATGATTTGCAGCCAATGCATTTCTTTGAATCTACGGCACATTGAGATTTAAATGCTGTGGAAAATTCTTCCTTGTCTTCAGTAGAAAATTTCTTCAGTACACATGGCCATCTTGTTATTATTACTGATGGTTCATCTAAGCTTAATGCCCAATCCAGTGCAGTTTTAACAGCTTTTAAGTCGTTTGGATTTATTACAACAATATTTTTAAAGCCTATTGCTTTAACTATTGCCTCAATATTCATTGTAACAGTAGGCTCCCCCTGCAATGTATAGCCTGAACCTGGATTATCCTGATGTCCTGTCATGCCTGTTATGCGGTTGTCAAGTATTACATTTACAGTGTTTGAATTGTTGTATAATACATTCATCAATGAGTTTATTCCTGTATGGAAGAATGTTGAATCTCCCAAACAAGACACGACTCTCATCTTGTTGTTTTCCTGCATGCTGAACACTTTTTGTGCACCATGGCCAACGCTCATGCTTGCTCCCATACATATATTTTGGTCTACTGCATTGTATGGCTCAGAAAATGACAGTGAATAACATCCTATATCCCCGGACATAAATATATTTTTTCTTTTTCCCAACTCATAGTAAAACCCTCTGTGAGGACATCCTGCACAAAGTGTCGGAGGTCTTGATACAACTTCTTTTTCATCATATCCAACTGAAAGCAAAGTTTCTCCAAATACAGATTTCCTTATTACTTCCGGAAGCATTTCACCATAAGGAGGAAATACATTTTTCCCAAAGCATTCAAAACCTAACATTTTAACTTGCTCTTCTATATATGGGTCATTTTCTTCAATTACATATACTTTTTCAACTTGAGAACAAAATTCTTTAATTTTTTCTGTTGAAAGAGGTTGAGTAAATCCTAACTTTAAATATGAAACTGTATTCCCAAAAACTTCTTTTGCATAGCTGTAACAAATTCCTGATACTATAACTCCAACTTTTGTGTCATTCCATTCAATGTAATTTAAAGGGGTAGCGTTAGAAAATTCTAATAATTTCTTTTGTCTTTCCTCTACTTTAATTCTCAATTTTCTTGCAATAGCAGGAACAGTAACATATTTGTTAATATCTTTTTTATATTCAATAATTTCTTTTTCTTCTCTGTCAAAACATTCAACTATTCCTTTTGAATGGCATACTCTTGTAGTCATTCTAAGCAATACAGGTGTGTCATATTTTTCGCTTATTTCAAGCGCTGTCTTTGTCATATCTTTTGATTCCTGGCTATTTGAAGGTTCAAGCATAGGAATTTTTGCAAATTTAGCATAATTTCGGTTATCTTGTTCGTTTTGTGATGAATGTTGTCCTGGTTCATCTGCTGAAACTAAAACCAGACCTCCGTAAACTCCTGTGTAAGCAACAGTAAACAATGGGTCTGCTGCAACATTTACGCCAACATGCTTCATGGAAGCAATTGCTCTTGCTCCAGCCATTGAAGCTCCTATTACCGTTTCTAATGCTACTTTTTCGTTAACTGCCCATTCTGCTACAATATTCTCTTTATATAATGCGATATTTTCTAATATTTCAGTACTTGGTGTTCCCGGATAAGCAGAAGCATATCTTACACCGGCTTCATAAGCTCCACGAGCTATTGCCTCGTTTCCTGTCATTAACTTTTTCATTATAACACTCCTTCGTTTTTTATATACTCTAAATTTATTGCAACATTCATGCCAAAAAAATAATGGCTTAAAAGTATGGTTTTTATACTTTTTGCCACTATTCTTGTAAAACAATGTTTAATTATTTGTACATATGTTTTACTTTTTAAACGTATCTTTATTGCCGGAATTAATTTTATTTCACAAAGAAGACCTGCTTATACATCACATTTTATCTTTTTTATATTATAGCACATCTATAATATTCTTTAAATAATTATTGTAACGTTTTCTATATTTGCTTAAATAAAAAATCATACCACAGAATGATTTTCAGTTGTCAATATTTATTTCATATGTCTTATTAACAAAATCCTCCAGTAATTGCTTGCATTTTTCCAATTCCTTCGAAGATTTTTCTTTCAAAGAAGCATTAAAAAAGTCTCTGGTTGCTATTTTTTCATACCACGCAGTCATCTTATTGAATTCCTCTTCATTTTCTTCGATCTCCGCAAATGAATAATTTTTTTTCCTTGTTTCTTTTTCGATTTCAGCAAAAAAATCTTGGCATTTTTCCAAAAGTTCTCTGTATTCATCGTTTCTTGCAATGTTAAAAAACTCTATAATATTTTCATTGCTTTCATTAATAAATACAGTTTTCATAATGTAGGCACTGCCTTGATTTTGCAGCACTTCATTCGATATATCATCAAATATATGATTATTTTCCTGTGAAATAGGCAAAATCCACATTGATTGACCAATACTCACTGAACCTGATTTTTTTAGTTTTCTCCATGAACTTACACGTACGCGGGAAGGTTCTTTAGGCAATGTGTAGTTAAGCATGAGCCATTCCTTGCTTTCCATATTATCTCCTCAAATAAAATTAACAAGTGTTACTATAAA